>JAEDNG010000151.1 GCA_016302625.1 Clostridiaceae bacterium | reverse complement strand
CTGCTAACCGGAATTGAACCGGTGACCTCGTCCTTACCAAGGACGCGCTCTACCATCTGAGCCATAGCAGCATTTTATTTTTGCGACTATGTTATTATAAGATAAAGCGCGTACAAAGTCAAGGAAAATTTTAAATAAATTAAAAAATATCCGGTTATTTAATCATGTTGTTGAACTCCGTTTCATCTATTACGGTAATTCCGAGCTTATTTGCCTTATCGAGCTTACTCCCCGCCTCGTCTCCGGCTAAAACATATGTTGTTTTTTTGGAAACAGAGGAAGAGGTTTTTCCGCCGAATGACTCGATAATCGCCGCCGCCTCGTTTCGTGAATAGGTCGGAAGCGTTCCTGTCAGGACAAAGGTCATGCCCGCAAACCTTGTGTCCTTAACCTCTTTAAGCGACTTCATATTAACCCCCAAGGCTTTAAGCCGCTCAATCATGGCTTTCGTTTCCGGCAGCGCGAAAAATTCCGCCGCCGATTCTGCCAACACCGAGCCGAAGCCGTCTATCGCCTCAAAATCGGACACCTCCGCCGCCAAAACAGCGTCGATATCTCCGAAATGCTCCGCCAACAGTGCCGCCGCTTTATTGCCTATATGCCGTATTCCGAAGGCGAAAATCAAACGGGCGACGTCGTTTTCCTTTGATTTTTCAATAGCATTTTTAAGATTTTCTACGGTTTTTTCGCCTGTGCGCTCAAGCTGAGCCACTTTGCCGTAATCAAGCGAATATAAGTCGTCTATATTGTGAATAAGTCCCGCGTTTAAAAGCTGTTCAAGCGCGGCGGGGCCCAAGCCCTCGATATCCATAGCGTCGCGCGAGGTGAAATGAATTAAATGGCGCAAAAGCTGGGCGGGACAATCGGCGTTGGTACAGCGAAGCACCGCCTCATCTGCTTCTCTTGTGACAGGAGAGCCGCAGGAAGGGCAAAAACGCGGCATTTTATAGGGTGTTGCCCCATCGGCATGCTTAACCACGTTCAGCACCTCGGGGATTATATCTCCTGCTTTCCTTACTACTATCGTATCGCCTATGCAAATGCCCTTTGAGGTGATAAAGTCCTCGTTATGGAGGGTTGCTCGGCTGACCGAAGTGCCGGCAAGCTGAATAGGGTCAAACTCAGCTGTGGGCGTTAAAGCGCCGGTTCTGCCGACGTTGATTTCAATGTTTTTAAGCACCGTTTCCTTTTCCTCGGGCGGGAATTTAAATGCAGCCGCCCATTTTGGGTATTTCGCCGTGCTTCCCATTTCTTCACGCAAGGCAAGATTATCTGCTTTTATAACCGCGCCGTCAATATCATAAGGCAGATTGCCGCGCGAAAGCCCTATTCTTTTGACTTCCTCGACAGCCTCCTCAATATCGGCGCATCTTTTATAGGTTGGCAGAGTGTGAAAGCCCAGGCTTTTGACAAAATCAAGGGTTTCTATATGCGTTTCAAATGTTTTGCCGGTAATTCTCTGAATATTGAACACAAAAATATCAAGACCGCGCTCGGCTGTTATTTTTGAATTTTTCTGTCTAAGCGAACCCGCCGCCGCGTTGCGTGGATTTTTAGCCGGAGTTTCCCCTGTCAATTCCTGCTTTTCAACAAGCTTATAAAAGCTGTCACGCGGCATATAAACCTCGCCCCGAACCTCAAGCTCGCCGTCAAAGGCAATGGCTTTCGGTATGCTTTTTATCTGCAAAAGATTTGCGGTAACGTCCTCGCCCGTAACTCCGTCTCCGCGCGTAGAGCCTCTGAAAAACAGCCCGTCGCGGTATTCAAGCGATACAGAAAGACCGTCTATTTTAGGCTCCACTGAAAATGCGGTTTTGGAAGTGTCGATTTTTTCGGCAAAGGAACGAAGCTCGTCAAAGCTGAAAACATCCCTGAGGCTTTCCATTTTAACCGTATGCTCAACAGGTGTGAAAAGCTTCAAAGCGGCTCCGCCGACCATTTGAGTCGGAGAGTCCTCTTTACGAAGCTGCGGGTATTCGTCTTCAAGATTTTCAAGCTCTCTGAGCATTGCGTCATATTCAAAATCAGAAATTTCAGGCGAATCCTCAATATAATACTTTTTGTTGTGATATTTAAGGGTATCGCTTAAATACTTTATTCTTTCTTCCGCCGCTTTAATATCCATATAATACTCCGTTCCGCACTAATAACCAGGTATAGCGCCGTAATCGTTAATTAATCCCGCCGTATTGTCGTTTTCGCTTTCGATTACCTCCGTAAACGCGTCGGGCACCGCTCCGACAATAACCGTCTGCGCGGCAATCGCGGAGGTCGAGACGGAAATAGTATCCCGATATCCCGTTGTGACAAAGGTACCGCTAATATCCATGTCAATCATAACAATATGAAGCACCTGATTTATCCCCGCAGACTTAAATTCATGAGAAAAATTCACCACTGCGGTAGCCGTAAGCTGCATTTTAAAATGAATTTCAGGTCCCAAGGCGTTAAAATATATGTTTGACAAAAACGTGCCTATCGGTATATGCAGCTCATAATATTCTCTGCTGTCTACAAGATTTGAAAGCCTGTTTGCAACCGAGCTTTTAAGTGAGTTTATTTTCACAATATTAGTTTCGATGCTTGTAACGAATCCCGCTTCGTTCTTGGAAAGCGAAACCATATCGTCATAAGAAACGCCCTGCTCATTTAAAATTTCAAGCACCGCGTCATTTGCGGAATTTAAAAGTGTAGTCTCCGCAACACTTTCAGCGTAGCGAATTATAACCGGACGCATCTTAAAAAAAGAAACTGTCAAAAGAATCGAAATAATCAGCAAAGCCGCGGTCAATCTCAGTAAAAAATTCTTTCTGTATCGGCGATTTCTCATAATACACCTGCTTTCCACAGTATATATTACGGAAATTGCAAAACATGTGTTAATAAATTATACCACTATTTTTAAAATTATTCAATCAATTCCTTGACTTTTATCAAATTTTAAAGTAAAATAGCCATTGTCGGTATGCGGGTGTGGCGGAATTGGCAGACGCACCAGCCTTAGGAGCTGGCGCATTAGCGTGCAGGTTCAAGTCCTGTCACCCGCACCAAACAGTATAAATCCGAACCCAATACCAATCGGTGAAGGGTTCGGATTTGTCATTTTTTATGAC
>JAEDNG010000150.1 GCA_016302625.1 Clostridiaceae bacterium | reverse complement strand
ACCGTCGGAAACATAATAAAAGCCTGATAGCGCCTTTAAAATTATTCCTTTCATTCTTCAGCCGTAATATCCTCGAATGTATAAAGTTCTTTATACTCTTCATACTCAGTAATAACATCATCTTTGCTATTCTTAAAGTTAATTTGAATTTCCTGATAATCCTTTGATTTGTTATTACCGGTATTATCGGTTCTTATTTTTACGGTGTATTCTTTTGTCTCGGTTTTGGAGGTAATATTCTTGAATGTATATTTGTTACGCTCATTCAAGTCAATTTTGGGACTTTCGCTTACCATCGTACCGTTTTCCCAAAGGGAGACATAAATTTCTCCTAACGTTTTGACTTCAAAGCCGCTTTCCAAGGTTGGTGACGGCAATTTCACCTCAAGGTCATAGGACATACCGCTTGAAACATAAATCACAACCGTTGAGCCCTCGGGTATCTGTGAAGAGCCTGTGTCCGGCTCCTGCTTTACAACATAGCCTACCGGATAATACTTATCCTCCGCGGTAATAGTAGTCTCCTTAACCTCGGCGACAAGCTTTTTGTCCTTGAGCTGCTTTTCGGCGTCCTCTTTTTTCATTCCGACAACCGACGGAACGCTTACATTCTGAATGGACTTGCCCGAGCTTACATAAACCGTAATCTTAGCGTTTTCCTCAACAACCTCGGTGCGCTGGGGATCGGTTTTTACAACAAGTCCCTTTTCAATGTCCTCGCTCGGAATTTCGGTCACGACGGCTTCAAAGCCCGCGGCTTTAAGCTCTGAAATAGCGGCAGACTCGCTCTTGCCGTAAACGTCGGGAACCTTTTTGGTGGACTGACCCTTGCTTATAAAGAGTGTGATTGAAGCGCCCTTTTTAAGCTTCTGTCCCTCGGTCTTTGACTGCTCGTATATATAGCCGTAGGCATAGTCCGCGTTGGACTCCCACTTTTCCTCAAATTTGAAATTGTCGGTGTATTCGGTGTTGCCCTTTACTTCTTCTATGGTTTTTCCGACAAAATTCGGACACTCAAGCTCGGTTCCCGTGGGCGACAGAAGCTTCGGTACAAACAGCGCCGCTAAAATAATAATTGCGATTACAAGTGTAACGGCAATTCCCGCAAGAATCGGAATCATGTTGTTCTTTTCCTTCGGTTCTTCCTGCTCTTCTCTGTCATTAATCTGAACGCTGTCGTAATCAAAGGCGGAGGGAACGAACTTTGTCGGTGAATTGTCGACAAAATAAGAATAATCGAAGGTCGCGGACGGGTCTTTTCTGAACCTGTCAAGGTCGCAGAGCATTTCCGCCGCCGACTGATAACGGCGCTCGGGATTTTTCTGCATGGCGTGCATTGTAATCTGCTCAAGGCCTAAGGGTATTGAGCCGTTTATCTCGGTAGGCAGCTGCGGGTCGCGCTGGAGCTGCATTATAGCTACCGAAACGGCACTTTCCGCCTGGAAAGGCAACTGACCTGTAAGCATTTCATAAAGCATAACGCCAACCGAATAAATATCGGCTTTCTCGTCGGTGCGCTCGCCCCTCGCCTGCTCGGGGCTGATATAATGTACCGAGCCTATCGCCTTGTCGGTAATGGTGCGCTGCTCGCTTCTTGCAAAGCGGGCAATACCGAAATCGGTCACCTTTATTGTACCGTCGGGCAGAACCATGATATTCTGCGGCTTAACGTCGCGGTGAACAATGCCCTTATCATGCGCGTGCTGAAGTCCCTTTAAAATCTGAATGGTAAAATGCACCGCGTCCTTCCAACGCAGACTGCCCTCACGCTCGATATATTCTTTTAAGGTAATACCGTCGATATACTCCATAACGATATACTGAATAAGGTCGCCGAAGCTGACGTCGTACACCTTGACGATGTTCTGGTGGGAAAGCATTGCGATAGCCTTTGACTCGTTTTTGAAGCGGCGGACAAATTCCTCGTTTGAGATAAACTCTTCCTTTAGAATTTTGACCGCGACAATGCGGTTTTCCTGATTGTCGTATGCTTTATAAACGACCGCCATTCCGCCGACGCCGATAATCTCCTTAATTTCATATCTGCCGTCAAGACGTTTTCCAACAAATTTATCCATAATTTTTTTCCTTTCTGCCGTTACTTAGTAACCGTGACAACCGTTATATTGTCGCCGCCGCCGTTCTGATTTGCCCTTTCAACAAGGCTGTCGGCGGTTTCGGCGATATCGGTATTTTTAAAAATATCAAGAATATCGCTGTCATCCAAGAAATTGGTAAGTCCGTCGGTGCATAAAAGCAGGGTTTCACCCTCCGAAAGGCCGACAAGCGAGGTATCGACCGAAACCTCCTCCTCCGCTCCGAGCGCCCTTGTTATGACGTTCTTTCGCGGGTGGAACTTTGCGTCCTCGGGAGTGATTTTACCGCTTTCGATAAGCGACTGCACCACCGAGTGATCGCGGGTAAGCTGTGTTATCCTGTCGTTCACAAGATATATCCTGCTGTCCCCGACATGGGCGATAACCGCAGTACCGTCCTTAACAAACGCAAGCACGACCGTGGTTCCCATGCCCGAAAGCTTCGGGTCGTTTACCGACATATCATACAGTTCGATATTCGCGCTGACAACCGCGTTTTTTACTATTTTTTCGGTATCCTCGGCGCTCATACCGTCACGGTATGACTTAAAGAAATACTCGGAAATACGCTTTGCCGCGGTTTCACTTGCGACGTTGCCGGCATTAGCCCCGCCCATTCCGTCGCAGACCACTGCAAAAGCGGCTCCGTCGGTTGTTTTGTCCGCAAAATACGCGTCCTGATTTTCAGTTCTAACCTTTCCCCTGTCGGTTTTACTGAATATTTTCACTGCCTTCCCCCTCCTTAACCCGTTTTCTGAGCTGTCCGCAGGAAGCGTCGATATCCGCTCCCAGAGTTCTGCGCACCGTTGCGTTTACTCCTTTTTTAATAAGCAGGTCTTTAAAACGGATTATTTTATTTCTGTCCGGCTTTTTAAAGGAGTTTTCCTTAACCGGATTTGCAGGTATCAAATTAACATGGCACATAATGCCTTTAAGTATCCGCGCAAGCTCCTCTGCGCATTTATCGCTGTCGTTTACTCCGTCTATCAGCGCGTATTCAAAGGAAATACGTCTGGTTGTGACC
>JAEDNG010000149.1 GCA_016302625.1 Clostridiaceae bacterium | reverse complement strand
ATTACCGGAACGCAGTTATCCTCTGCCGTGTGCCAGATAAAGGCCGGAGGAGTAGTGTCCTTGACATTACGGTCGCATGAGAAATAATCAATCTCAGCTTCTGTCAGCTCGGTTTTGCCGAGCAGATTGTAAAAACTACCCATATGTCCGGAAGCCGGGTCGGCGCTTATTACCGGATAGCAAAGGACCGAAGCGTTTACCGGCTTGCTGTCGGGGAAAACCTCCCTTACCTCCTTGCAGTCATACATGGTAGAATAATGCGCGGCAAGATGTCCTCCTGCGGAAAAGCCGATAATTGCGATTTTTGAAGTATCGCAGTTCCATTCATCGGCATTTTTATAAATCAGCTCCATAAGCGCCGCAACCTCGCGCAGCTGCGTCGGAAAACGGTGGGGCGCCGTGGAATATGTAATAACAAAAACATTAAATCCGTCGGGCAGGAAATGCATTGCAATGGGTTCGGATTCACGTTGGGAACACCCTCCATATCCTCCGCCGGGACATACCACCATGCAGGGACGCTTGTCGTTTTCACGGTGCATCTCTGTCATATTAAAAGGCAGATACATCTCAACCGTCGGGTCGCATCCGTCACTTCCCAAAAAGCTGTAATAATCCTTTAAATGCAGTACTTCATGTTTCATAACATTCTCCATTCCGGCACAAAATTGAATGCCGCATATTATATCCCATATATTAGCACAGCCTAACGCAAAGGTCAATACAAAATTAAAGCTTTTTAAGCACCTTTTCAATTTTTCCTATAACCATATAATGCAAATCATTGTTATACCAGCGAAGCGGCTCTTTATCTGTAAAGCACTCCTCTTTCATCTGCTGAACATACTGCTTTTTGCAGACTATAACGAGGCGAGCCTCTTCAAAATATACGGTATTATCGCTGAAAACAGGCGTAAGTCCCGTAAGCTTTACCTTGTCGGTATCTCTCCCTGATTTTGAACCGCAGATTTTGTGGATATCTTTGTTGTCACCATAAAAGCTTAGCGTAAAATAATCGCTGTTATTAATAAATTCCATGGTATAACGCTGGGGACGTATAACCGCCGCCATGCAGTCGTTCCCCCACATCTCTCCGGCAAAGCCCCATGATGCGGTCATCATATTGAATTTATCCTTATCCCCCGCTGCCACGAGCATCCATTCCTCCGAAATGGCTTTTATTAAATTTGTATCGATTTCTTTCGCTGATATTTCCTTAAACAATACAATCACCCTATTTCAAGCTTTAATACTATTATATTTCGGTTTTCGCCGTGTATTACTGTCTTTGAGCCATTACGCTGCAGAAATAATCGGCGGCATTTTCAAACTGAGCGTCAATTTTCTCCTTTTTTAGCTCAAAAGCATACTCTGAAGATACAATATTCAAAATTTCCGACTTTGCGACCTCAGTTCTGCCGAGAATAAGATTTATAAGCTCTTTAGCGCCGTCTGCCTTGCCGTCCGCTGTTAGCCTGTTGCAGGCTTTCGCCGCCTCAATTACAATTTTACCTATTACCGATGCCCCGTACTCCACTTCGGGAGTAACGCTCGCCTGCTTAACAACCTTTGCTTCGAGGGTTTTTAAAGGCTCGGTTGCGTTAATCTTTGACAAAAGCCGCTCATTTTCTTTTTTAAGCTCATTAATTTGTCCGTCGCGTTCAATAAGCTCTTTTTTAAGGCGCTGTATTTCCTTCTCGGCGCCGTTAAGTCTGTCAAAAAGCTGATTATTCTGCAAAAGCAATAATTTCTTTCTCAAATTTTACACCCGCCTTTAAATCATTGTCCCTCGTCGAGCGGAATTTCCACACGCAGGTCGTTTTCGCTTTTTTTGATTTTTTCCGAAACCGAGGAATCGTAAAAATCGCTTTCAAGCGGAAGCTTTTTCTTAGCAATGCGGTAATTAACAAAGCTTCTGATAAGATAGTAGATAACCGCAAAAGCCGGAACGCCGATAAGCATGCCTAATATTCCGAACATTCCTCCGCCCAATACTATGGCGAATACCACCCAGAAAGCGGAAAGTCCCGTTGAATTTCCGAGAATTTTCGGTCCTATAAAATTGCCGTCGAGCGCTTGCAGAAGAATAATAAATATTATAAAATACAGCCCCTTTAAAGGGTCGGTCAGCAATATCAGCGCGGCGCAGGGGATAGCGCCTATATACGGACCGAATACCGGAATAACATTGGTAACGCCCACCGTAACCGCAACAAGCATTGTATACGGTATTTTAAGAACCGAGACTCCAATAAAGCACAAAACGCCTATAATAAACGAATCAAGCAGCTTTCCGTAAATAAATCCGCTGAAAATCCGATTTGCCTTTTTGCCGGTATTTAAGATGTGCTCGACCGCGTTATTGTTAATTAAGGCAAACATAAGCTTTCTGAACTGCCGCATAAGCAGACTTTTATTATAAAGAATATAAAGCGCGAAAATAAAGCCGACAGCGAAATTTTTAAGGAAGTTTACAACACTCCATACGCTCGAGGCGAAATATGTCGCCAGTGAATTAACATACTTTGTGAAGTCGGTTTGCAGCCATTCCTTTTCGTATTCGTAAACCGACATTATTATATTCTGTAAATCCTTATTTTTATTAAATTCCTCGTAAATTCTCTCAATAAACGCGTCAAGCTGACCGGGAAGAACCTTTGCCAAGCTTGTTATACTTTCAATAAACTCAGGCACTATCATATAGAAAATCAGTATGAGTATAAGTATAAAAACCGCAAGCGCGCCGAATACGCTTATCGCTTTTGCTACCTTTCGCGAAAGCTCCATTTTATATTTTATAAAGCGCTTTGAAAGCTTTATAAGTCCGCCGTTTATCGAATTTGCGATAGGATTTACAAGATATGCTATTATAAAACCGATTATTACCGGCTGTATAACTCCGAGAAGCTTGCCCGCAAAGGAAAGTATTCCGGGAAGCCTGAACAACAAAAAGAAAAATACTACGCACGCCGCGACAACCAAAAACGCCGTAAGACCTATATAAAAATATTTTAATTTAAAATTTTTATCCTTCATTACGCCGCACCCACTTTACATGCTTATATATTTTCTTTATATATCTTGCACTTAGCGCTAAAATCGTTATCATTAGCAAGGAACCGCA
>JAEDNG010000148.1 GCA_016302625.1 Clostridiaceae bacterium | reverse complement strand
CATGATGGCTACGGGTGCGGATTTTGACACGGTGGAAATCGGCAGAAAAAGAGCCACCTTTATGGAGCCCTGCGATGTTTTAGAGGCGGGCGAGGTCGGTTATCTTACCGCGTCCATTAAAACCGTAAACGAGGCGCGGGTAGGCGACACCGTCACCTTAGCGGAAAATCCGGCAGACGCGCCGCTTGAGGGCTACCGCAAGGTAAACCCGGTTGTTTTCTGCGGAATTTATCCTGCTGACGGCGCTAAATATCCCGATCTTCGCGAGGCGCTTGAAAAATTAAGTCTTAACGACGCGTCGCTGCTTTTCGAGCCGGAAAGCTCAAAAGCGCTGGGCTTCGGCTTCCGCTGCGGCTTTTTGGGACTTCTTCACATGGATATTATCGAAGAGCGGCTGGAAAGGGAATACAATCTTGACCTTGTAACCACCGCGCCGAGCGTGGAATATAAATTTGTACTTACAAACGGCGAGACCGTGACGGTTGACAATCCGACGAACTACCCGGACCCCGCGGTTATCGCCGAGGCTTTGGAGCCGGTCGCCGACGTGCACATATACAGTCCGAGCGACTATGTCGGAACGATAATGCAGCTATGCGAGGAGCGCCGAGGGGTTTATACCGACATGAAATACATGGGCGACCGCGTTGATATTCACTATGTAATGCCGATGGGCGAGATAGTATACGACTTTTTCGACGCTTTAAAATCCCGGACAAAGGGTTACGCCAGCTACGATTATGAGGCTAAGGGATATGAAAAGTCAAAGCTTGTCAAGCTTGACGTAATGCTTGCAGGCGACGTTGTCGACGCGCTTTCCTTTATTGTTCACGCCGACAACGCTTATACAAGAGCGCGGAAAATAGCCGAAAAGCTTAAGGAATTTATACCGAGACAGCTTTTTGAGGTGCCTATTCAGGTGGCGGTTTCGGGAAAGATTATCGCGCGCGAAACGGTTAAGGCTCTTCGCAAGGACGTGCTTGCGAAATGCTACGGCGGCGATATTACAAGAAAGAAAAAGCTGCTTGAAAAGCAGAAGGAAGGCAAAAAGCGCATGCGCCGCTTAGGCTCTGTTGAAGTGCCGCAGGAGGCGTTTATGGCGGTATTAAAGCTTGATGAATAGAGAGGTTCTGACATGACTAAACAGCAAAGGCATAAGGCGATAGTAAGACGGAGAATTTTTGTTTCCTTGTGCGTTATAATATTAGCGGCGGTTATTCTGCTTATCGCGTTTGCAATTAAAGCGATTACTTCGGGAGAAAACAAGGAAAATAATTCGTCGGCGGTAAGCAGTGACGAAAGCAGTTATGTATCGGACATTTCGTCAGAGGACATTTCGTCAGAGGAGGAATCGGTACCGAGCTATCCTGCCGTAGGACCTAACGGACTTGACGCGAATTACAGCAATTTATTGCTTGTAAACCGAGATAATCCGTTGCCCGAAAATTACGATTACGAGGGCAATCTGACAACCATTCCGGACGAATATATAAACGGCTCGCTTAAACAGATAGACAAAAACGTCTGGCCTTATATGAAAGCTATGATTGACGCGGCATGGGCGGACGGAGTAAAACTATATGTCTGGTCGCCCTACCGCTCCTACGATATTCAGAACATGCTTTTTAAAAAGCAGGTGAACCGCTGTATACAGAACGGCATTTCGGCTGATAAAGCCGAAGAAGAAGCTGCAAAGGTTGTCTCCCGTCCGGGTACGAGCGAGCACAATACCGGTCTTGCCGCCGACTTTAACATGGCGGACGATAAGTTTGAGTCGACCGAAATGTATAAATGGATGCAGGAGCATGCCGCCGATTACGGCTTTATAATGCGTTACAGCGGCGAAAAGCAGCCGATTACCGGAGTTATTCACGAATCGTGGCACTACCGTTTTGTCGGAATAAACACAGCAAAGGAAATGAACCGTCTTAATATGTGTCTTGAAGAATATGTTGAATATTTATACAACCGTTAAATAGGTTTTATTACAATTTCGAAATCTATATTGCAATTTTATGTTAACTGTACTATACTTGATAAGTATAAATTTTCTGGGGGAAAAAATAATGAAAAAAATACTGTTGTTACTGCTTTGCTTAATTCTGTGCCTGTTTGCCGGCTGCGCTGAAAATCAGGACAGGCTGAGCGTTGATAAGGGAGAAGAGCCGGAGCCGGTCAGCGAAGTTCCGGTGGTCACCTACAAAAATCCGCTGACCGGTGTTTCGGGATTGTCAGAGGATAAAGCGGACGACAGACCGATTGCGATAATGATAAACAATATTTCAACCTCTCAACCGGTGCAAACCGGATTATCAAAAGCGGATATTGTGTACGAGACAGAGGTTGAGGGAGGAATTACCCGTCTTATGGCGGTTTTTCAGGATGTGACCGCGGCTGAAAAAATCGGAAGTATACGTTCGGCGAGATACCCTTACGTTGACTTAGCGCTCGGTCATAACGCCATTTATCTGCACCGCGGTCAGGACGAAAAATACTGCGGTCCGCATCTTAAGGATATTGACGATATAGATATCAACGAAAACAACTATGCTACAAGACTTAAAAACGGTCTGTCAAAGGAGCATACGCTTTATACATACGGTCAAAAGCTTTGGAGCGGTCTTGTGAACGACGGCTATAAAACAGAGCGCGGCAGCAGCGATCCGTGGGTGAAATTTGCCGATGAGGAAAGCCCCGTAGCGCTTGAAAATCCGGCAAATACGGTAAGCGTTCCGTTTTCTGCAAGCTATAAAACCGTATTTAAATACGATTCGGCGGCGGGAACGTACACAAGATATTTCGGCAACACTCTCCGTAAGGATTATTTTACCGGCGAGACCGAAAACTTCAAAAATGTTTTCGTACTGCTGACAACAATACGGAATTATTCCGACGGTTATCACAGACAGGTGCTTCTCGAATCGGGCGACGGCTATTACTGTGTAAACGGAACCTATACTCCTATCAAATGGAGCAAGGGCAGCGCGAAAAACGGCTTTAAATTCACCTTGGCAGATGGCAGCGAGCTTACCGTGAATCCGGGTAACAGCTGGGTTTGCATTGCCGATAAAGGCACATCTAAACCTATTTTTGAATAAATCTCAGAAAATCCGCTTTATGCGGATTTTTGAGAGTGTCGACAAAGTCGCCCCTCTCTTGGCGGAAATGCCGCTCGCCGAAA
>JAEDNG010000147.1 GCA_016302625.1 Clostridiaceae bacterium | reverse complement strand
TGTTCGAGAACTCACTGTTTTCTTTTTGCCCTGATTTTAAGAGTTCCCCCCTAAAGTCCCCCCACCTGAATATATAAAAAATCCTTGATACTCATTGTCAGTACCAAGGATTTTAATATATATTAATTCAAATTATCTTTGAATAAGCTCTCTATGTAATATATAAAAGGACTTGCCGCTTTAATTAACTCGGCTTCGGTTGAATGTGTGTATACGCTGTCTGTAATGGAATCGTTTAATGTATGTCCCATTAGCCTTTTCTTAAATATTCGCCTATTCCGCAATTATTAAGCATTGTGCAATATGTGTGTCTTAAATTATAAGGACTTAGTTCTTCTCTGTCGGGAAGTGAGGTTTCTGTAATTTTATTTCTGTAAAGCTTTGCACCGTTTATTATATCCATCTTGTTTAAGGTTGTAAGCCAGCATCGATTTAATGTACTCGGATTATGCGGTTTTAAAGGGTTTGATTGCTGATGAAAAGCATATATAATGCATACTGAATAAAAGAGAACTCAAAAAATCCGAAATATAAAAGCTTTGAATCTTATGGCTGATTTGCTTGAAAAAGACAGCGATCAAAGAACACAGCAAAGAACATAAGACTTTCAAGATAAAAAGAAAACCTTACAAACCGCTTTATTAAGCCATTTGTAAGGTTTTTCAGATGGTGCGAGTGACGAGACTTGAACTCGTACGTCATTGACACACGCCCCTCAAACGTGCCTGTCTGCCTATTCCAGCACACTCGCAATTATGATGCCTGATTATTATATCAAAAAGAGTACATATTGTCAATAATAATTTTTGATTTTTTTATTTTTTCTATATTTCAAAATGTTTTTTATCTTACTTGACGTAAATACAGAATATGTTGTATAATATAAATTGAATAAATATAAGTAAGAGGTATAGGAAATGGCGAAAACCACCGCTGAATACGGCAATGACAGTATAAAAAAGCTTGAGGGTCCTGACCGTGTGCGAAAGCGCCCGGGCGTTATTTTCGGATCTGACGGGCTTGATGGCTGTGAACATTCAGTGTTCGAAATTATTTCTAATTCAATCGACGAAGCGCGAGAGGGCTACGGACAAAAAATAGTTATAACAAAGTACTCGGACGGTTCTGTTGAGGTGCAGGACTTCGGGCGCGGCGCGCCTGTTGACTTTAACAATAAGGAACAGTGCTTTAACTGGGAGCTTCTCTATTGCGAGCTGTACGCAGGCGGAAAATACAACACCAACGAAGGCTCTAACTACGAATATTCTGTAGGTCTTAACGGCTTGGGTCTTTGCTCGACACAGTATGCCTCAGAATATATGGACGTTGAAATAAAACGCGATGGCTTTAAATATAATCTGCACTTTGAAAAGGGCTACAATGTCGGTGGGCTTAAAAAAGAGCCGTATTCCGGCAAGGATACCGGAACCAAGACCCGATGGAAACCCGATATTGAAGTATTTACCGATGTAAATATTCCGACAGAGTATTTTTTAGACACGCTTAAGCGTCAGGCTATTGTAAACGACGGTCTGCTTTTTATTTTCCGCGAACAGCAGGGTGCAAAATTCGTTCAGCAGGATATCGTATACAACAACGGTATACGGGACTATGTAAACGAGACGGTGGGCGAGGAAAAATTAACATCCGTTCAGTTCTGGCAAACCGAGCGAAAGGGCAGAGACCGAGAGGACAAGCCTGAATACAAGGTTAAAATTAACGTGGCGCTTTCCTTTTCCAACCGTCACACTTTAAAGGAATATTACCATAATTCAAGCTGGCTTGAATACGGCGGAGTGCCCGAAAAAGCGGCGAGAAGCGCCTTTGTCTCCCAGATTGACGCGTATATCAAGAGCAGCGGAAAATACAAGGCTAACGAGAGCAAAATAACCTTTTCGGACATTGAGGAATGTCTTGTACTTGTGATATCCTCCTTCTCGACCGTGACCTCCTACGAAAATCAGACCAAAAAGGCGATTACAAACAAGTTTATATATGAGGCGATGACCGATTTTCTGCGCCATCAGCTTGAGGTCTATTTTATAGAGAACAAGGCGGAGGCGGACAAAATTGCCGACCAGGTGCTTGTAAACAAGCGCAGCAGAGAGCGGAGTGAGAGAGAACGAATTAATCTTAAAAAGACCTTACAGTCAGCAAATTCAATGCTCGACCGCGTGGATAAATTCGTTGACTGCCGCTCAAAGGATATTGAAAGGCGCGAGCTGTTTATAGTGGAGGGCGACTCGGCGTTAGGCTCATGTAAACTGGCGCGCGACGCAGAATTTCAGGCAATAATACCCGTAAGAGGCAAGATTTTAAACTGCCTTAAGGCAGACTACGAAAAGGTTTTTAAAAGCGAGATAATAACCAACCTTATAAAAGTTTTAGGCTGCGGGGTCGAGGTTAAATCCAAAGCTAACAAAGGACTTGCGACCTTTGATTTGGGTTCCCTTCGCTGGAATAAGGTTATAATCTGTACCGATGCGGATGTTGACGGCTTTCAGATAAGAACCCTTATTTTAACAATGATATACCGTCTTATGCCCACCCTTATAAACGAGGGCAAGGTATATATCGCGGAAACACCGCTTTATGAAATACGGACAAAGGACATGACCTACTTTGCCTACGACGAAAAGGAAAAAATCGAGATATTAGGCAAGATAGGTACGGTTAAGCCCGAGCCTGATATTCAACGCTCAAAGGGACTGGGTGAAAACCAGCCGGATATGATGAATCTTACCACAATGAATCCCGAAACAAGGCGGCTTATAAAGGTTATGCCGCAGGACGCCGAGCGCACCTCACAGATGTTTGACCTGCTGTTAGGCGACGATTTGGCGGGCAGAAAGGAATTTATCGCCGAGAACGGATATATGTATCTGGAAGAAGCAGACATTTCTTAATGCGGAATTAGGAATTCGGAATGCGGAATTAAAAAACGGTTAAGCATTGCGAATTAGAAAAGGTGTTTGTATGGATAATGCAGTAGTCGTAAAAAGCAAGGCTTTTGCTATAAGAATTGTGGGCGCATATAAATATCTGACGCAGGAGAAATGCGAATTTGTAATGTCAAAGCAGCTTTTGCGAAGCGGAACAAGTATAGGTGCAAACGTTAAAGAAGCAATCAGGGGACAAAGCAAACCCGATTTTTATTCCAAGCTTAATATCGCGCTTAAAGAGGCGAGTGAAACCGAATATT
>JAEDNG010000146.1 GCA_016302625.1 Clostridiaceae bacterium | reverse complement strand
GAGAAAGCGGTAACCTCGGTAGCTGTGCCCGATGTGGAAGAAATAGCGCAGAATTTAGCCTTAGTTCTAAGCTCGGGGAAGTTGAAGGGAATGCAGAGAGACTCAAAGGTTACGTCCGGATATTCATAGAACGCCCACATAGCCTTTGCCGCGTCGATAGGAGAACCGCCGCCGATTGCGACAATCCAATCCGGCTCGAACTTACGCATAGCCTCAGCGCCGCGCATAACGGTCTCAACCGACGGATCGGGCTCTACGCCCTCAAAAAGCTCAACCTCCATGCCTGCCTCTTTAAGATAACCGATTGCCTTATCAAGGAAGCCGAAGCGCTTCATTGAGCCGCCGCCCACTACTACAATTGCCTTTTTACCCTTAAGATTTTTAAGGTTTTCCATTGCGTTTTCGCCGAAATAAACATCTCTCGGCAATGTAAATCTTGCCATTTTATATTCCTCCGTTTTTTATCTTTTTTCGTTGTTTAGATTATACAACTTTTGTAAACGGAAATGAAATATAATTACCGTATATGCGGTATATCAAACGGTACATAACATTATTTGATTTTCGTTTTTAATACCGAAATAACCGTAAGCACACGTTTTTTAACTTGAAATTTTACCTCGTATTCACCGAAATCAAAGCCGTAAACCCTACTTGGGTCATCGTGATATCTCGGTCTCGGATCGCCCGAAAGAACACCCTTAAGCTGTTCAGCCGTTTCTTTTGGCAGGCTGTTTTTAATATTATCGGGTATTATCACCTCAAGCTCATCGGAGTACAGTTTATCCGCAAAGCCGCACACGGCGTCAGGATAAGAATCCGCAAAGCTTAAATACGGCTTTATATCAATTATAGGCGTCCCGCTCACCATATCAATTCCGGAAACCTCAATTACAGGTCCGAGTTCTTTATCAACTGTGATTTTTTCAAGCTTAACGGCTGACATACCTATGGAATTAGGTCTGTACGGCGAGCGCGTCGCAAAGACCCCTACCCTTTTATTGCCGCCGAGTCTCGGCGGTCTTACCGTTGCAGACCAATCAGTCTTTTCCGATTTGGAAAACAGCCATAAAAGCCATAAATGCGAATATTCGTTAAGCTCCCTTACCGCCGAAAAGTCCCGGTAAGGCGGCTCAAATATAATTCTTCCGCGAAGACCCTTTACAATACCGCTTTGCCTTGGCAGTCCGAATTTTTCGGGAAAGTCGGTATAAATCTTTGCGATTACGGTTATTTCAATTTTTTCCATGGGCTTTAAGGCGTTGTATTATCCGACGGTGTTTCGGATGACGGAGTTTCCGAAGAAGTATCGGACGATGGGGTATCAGAAGTTGAGACCTCCGATGACGACGAGGGAGTTTCAGGAGGCGGAGAGACTGTTGACGAAGTATTTTCCGATGAAGTTACGGTTGACGATGTTTCCGATGACGGCGTGACAGCCGAGCTGCTTTCGGCTACCGAAGAGGTTTCTTTTTGGGAACTGCTTGAATAAATCGGGTTATCCATTTTTCCGTTCTTTTTATAATAGCCTATTCCCTTTTTAACAACGTCCTCGCTGTCCTCAAATTCCTTTTTGGGAAGGTCCTTATGCACAGCCGTCATAACATCTTTCCAGATTATCGCGGCGGCTCTTGCGTTTGAAATGTCGTTGTTAAAGTCAAAGCCGTACCATACCGAGCCTACATAATAAGGCGTTCCGGCAACCATCCAAAGGTCGTTTGATTCGCTTGATGTACCGGTCTTAGCATAGGCTTTAAGCTTTCGGTTAAAGCCGGCAATATAACCGCCCGTACCCTCGCTGCCGTAAACAACCTCCTGCAAAAGATGGTTCATGATTGTAGCCGTAGCGGGTGTTAAAGCCTGTGACCCGGTTTTGTCGTCCTCAAGCACTATCTCGCCGTTTGCACGTTCGATTTTGTAGTAAGTAGAAGGCTTGTGATAAACGCCCTGATTTCCGAAAATTGCGTATGCCGCGGCAGACTCGGTCGTGGTAATCCCGTAATTTGTGCCGCCTAAAGCCAGCGCCGAAAGGTTTTTATCCGCCTCGACCAAGTGCTTGCAGTGAAGCTTATTTACAAGAAAATCGTAGGAATCCTCAATTCCGACCTCCTGCAAAAGCCGCACCGGAATCGTGTTCATGGATTTTCTTATCGCGTAATTAAGCCTTACTGTTCCCTTGTAATATCCGTACCATTCCTTAGGACCGCTTTTGCCGTCGGGATAATAATTCTTAATCGGCTTATCAAGCACGCTTGAAGTGTAATTCACAATATC
Source organism: Clostridiaceae bacterium (assembly GCA_016302625.1). Taxonomy (GTDB): domain Bacteria; phylum Bacillota; class Clostridia; order Oscillospirales; family Acutalibacteraceae; genus UBA737. The sequence goes on along the minus strand of JAEDNG010000146.1, from coordinate 962 downwards.
CTTTTCAATTGCAAGCGCATAAACGCCGATAGGCTTCATTGTAGAGCCCGGCTGACGCGGCGAGCTGGTCGCGCGGTTAAGACCACGGTTGGTGGTCTTTTCTCCCGCTCCGCCGACAATTCCGACGATATGACCGCTGTAATCCATAACCGTCATCGCCGACTGGGCATGCTGTTTCTCACCCGTCTTAGGGTTTGTTGCGGTCTGCTTAAAATATTTATCTACATTGTTATAGACCTTTTCCATTTGAGACTGTATATCGGGTTTAAGGGTTGAATAAATCTTAAAGCCGCCGTTATAGAACATTGTCGATGCCATGGAAGATGACAAATTGTATTTTTCCGCCAAATCGTCTATAACCTGATCTATAAGCGTATCGACAAAGTAGCTGTTGATTTCCGCTTCATAATCGTCCTCTTGAGAATCGTCTAAAACAAGCGGAGTGTTGTACGCCTTGTCATATTCCTCATAAGAAATTTTATTAAGCTCCAGCATTTTATCAAGCACCGTTTCACGGCGCGCTTTATTTTCGTCGGGTCCGCTTACGGGATTGTATTTCGACGGGTTTTTGGTAATTGCCGCAAGAGCCGCACATTCGGTAAGATTAAGCTCGCTTACGTCCTTGTTAAAATAATAGTTTGACGCAACCTGAACGCCGCATATGCCGTTTCCGAGCGAAATCGTGTTTAAATAAGCCTCCAAAATCTCGGTTTTGCTGAGCTGCCGCTCAATAAGGGTTGCTCTGACGATTTCCCTGAATTTTCTCAGCGCGTTCTTGTCCTTATCACTGGTAACGTTTTTAATAAGCTGTTGGGTAATGGTAGAACCGCCGAACTGAGAGCCGCCTTTCTTAAACAGTTTTTTCATAAGCTCGTTTACCGTAGCTTTCGCCGTTCTGCCCCAGTCCACACCTCGGTGACTTTCAAAACGCTGATCTTCAATAGATATAAAGGCGTCCTTTA
>JAEDNG010000007.1 GCA_016302625.1 Clostridiaceae bacterium | reverse complement strand
TGCACTTAATATGATTGAGCCGCGTGTACCGTTCGGTACACGCGGTGACGTGAGAGGTCGGCTTGGCAACTAATGGTCAGCCTCCTACTCGATTTTACTTTTTACCCGAAGCCGCCTGCTTTTTGAGCTTATGCCTTTTCCAGATGACCCAGAGCGGACCCGAAATGAAGAGGGAGGAGATACCGCCCGAAATTATACCGAACGCCATCGGAACCGCGAATGTACGCAAAGTTGAAAGACCGAAAAGCTCAGAGACTACAACTATTGTCATAACCGCGATAAATGTTGTAATCGAGGTTACGATGTTTCTTATCATAACCTTGTTTATGCTTGTATTAACAAGCTCGCCGATTTCCATATCGGGGTTAAGCCGCTCATTTTCACGGATACGGTCGTAAATAACAATAGTATCGTTAAGCGAATAACCGAGTATAGTAAGGACAACCGCGATATAGTTTGAATCAATCTGCAGTTTAAAGAAGATACATACGGCAAATGTGATTAATATATCAAATACAAGCGCGCACAATGCCGTCAGCGCGGCGGAGACTCCTCCGATTCTTCTGAAACGTATACCAACGTAAATAATAACGAGAAGCGCCGTGATAAGCACTGCGACAAGACTTTTCGCGAAGAAAGTACCGGCAATAGTCGGGCTTACAGAGTTAGAACTGTAAAGCTCAATCGTGTTATCCGCAAACTTTTCCGTCAGAGACGTTGTCAGTTTTTCCTGAGTTTCCGCCGAAATCGAATCCTTACCGACAAGGCTTATCTCAAAGGTTTTAGTGTCGCCTGCGAGCGCTGTGCTTTTGGAAACCGTAAAGGATTTATCGATAACACCTTTAACGGTCTCTTCAATATCCGCGTCGGCTATGTCGCCTGTATAGGCATAGGCAATTTTAGTACCGCCGCTGAAGTTTATGTCGAGATTGACGCCGAAGCCGGGAATAAATGCGAAAACAAGTCCGGCAAGAAAAATTACCGCATAAACGAGTAAAACAGGTTTAAAGGTTTTATTAAAATCGATTTTAAAATCACGCATTTTTCTTACCTCCGTAAAGCCAGGGTTTTCTTAAAGGTTTCAGCTGAGAAACGCTCTTTAACATTAGCTTTGAGGCAAGAACACCCATAAGCAGGTTGAATATAACGCCGACAAGCAGGGTATATCCGAAGGAATAAATTGAACCTGTAATGGAGGAACCCAAAAGCGACATTATGGGTGAGAAGATTTTTGCGATAAAGCTGTCCGGAGTACCGAATGCTCCCATAAGCACAATAGATACAATAACTATCGTAACGTTACCGTCTATAATAGCGCTCAATGAATTTTTAAAGCCGCTGTCAATGGCTCCGTCAATGGTTTTTCCTTTTCTGAACTCGTCTCTTATACGTTCGGAGGCGATAACGTTACAGTCAACGCCGACGCCGACCGAAAGAATGATACCCGCGATACCCGGAATGGTAAGTGTAAAGCTGTCTGCATTCGGGAAGAAGCCCGAAATACAAGCGATTGTTCCGGCGAGCTGACCGAGCAGTGCGAAGGAGGCGATAACGCCGTTAAGACGGTAGCGCAGTATCATAAGCAGACAGACAATTCCGAAAGCGATGGAACCCGCAATCAACATAACGTTAAGCGCGTCGGAGCCGAGCGACGGAGATATTATCTGCAATTTCGTATCGTCAACAGAAAGGGCAAAGGGCAGCGAACCGGCATTAATTTTGTCGGCAAGCTCTTTAGCCTCTTCTGAGCCGGCCATACCGTTTATGTAAGCCGTGCCGTTGGTGATTGCCTCGTTTACGGTAGGTGCGGAAATTTCCTGATCGTCCATCCAGATGGAGATCTTACTTCCTACAAGCTCCGCGGTAGCAGCGGCGAACTTGGACGTGCCGGCATCGGTAAAGTAAAGATAGACGACATAATTACCGTCCTCATCAACACCTGCCTGCGCACGCTCAATGTCCTGAGCTCCGCTTAAGATAACGTCTTCTTTATCTTCGTTGCGGCAGAAGGTCAAGAGGGCGGTCTCGCCGAGCTCCTGTACTGCTGCGGCGGCGTCAAAATCGCTTTCGTCGGCAGCCCAGGGGAATCTTACGATTATCTGATGGTTGTCTGTGTCTGTGTAGACTTCATAATCGGTGATGTTTTTATTAACAAGACGGGTCTCGATAATAGCCTTTGCGGCGTCCATATCGTCGTCTGTAATATCAACATCTTCCTTGTCGGGTGAAAACACGGCTTCAACGCCGCCGCGGATATCAATACCCCAGCGGATATCGTTCGCACCCTTGACATAAACTTTTCTGGTATCGCCGTAGTAGTTCTCAACACCGAAAAAGGCGGTGTATGTAAGCGCCAAAATAAGTATGAGCACTACAAAAAATACCGGCTTGCCTGTTCTTTTGGACTTCATTGGCAAATCCTCCACTATATGTGTTTATTTATCAATTATACATAAAAAGACTTATAAAGTCAATCTTTTTACATTAAGTATTCCGATTACTCTTTTTCAGCTATCAGTTTTTCAAGCGCGGCATACCTTACGGCTATGCAAAGCACCGACGAAGCCTTCTTTATTTCTTCCACCGACGGGTAGGAGGGAGCGATTCGGATATTAGAGTCGTGCGGGTCATTTCCGTAAGGATAGGTAGCTCCCGCCGGAGTTATAATCATTCCTGCGTTTGAACAAAGCTGCTCTACCCTCTTAGCACAGCCGTCAAGCACATAAAGGCTTATAAAATATCCGCCGCGAGGGTTTGTCCAACGCGCTATTCCGGTTCCCTTAAGCTGTTTTTCGAGCTCCGCTGTTACCGACTCGAATTTGGGCCTGAGAATATCGGCATGACGTTTCATGTGTTTTGCGATATCGTCGGGATTTTTAAACATTCTCGCGTGCCTTAACTGATTAAGCTTATCGGGTCCTATCGTCTGGTATTTCATTCTGCCTTTAAGCATTGCCACGTTATTGGGACTTGCCGCCTCGACCGCCACTCCCGCACCGGGGAAGGTTATTTTTGAGGTGGAAGTGAATATAATCGGCAAATCGGGGTTTCCCGCCTTTACGCACTCATCGTAAATGTTTAGCAGTTCGTCGCCCTCGTCGTATAAGTCGTGAACCGCATAGGCGTTATCCCAGAAAATTCTGAAATCTCCGGCAGCGGGCTTAAGCCGCGCCATTCTGCGAACAACTTCGTCGGAATAGGTTATTCCCTCGGGGTTTGAATACTTTGGCACGCACCATATGCCTTTAACAGAGCTGTCCTTTACAAGCTCCTCGACCTCGTCCATGTCAGGACCCTCAGGGGTCATGCTTACCGGAATAAGCTTAAAGCCGAAGTATTCGGTTATTGCAAAGTGACGGTCATAACCCGGGACGGGACAGAGAAATTTAAGCTCACCCTGCTTTCCCCAAGGCTCTCCGCCCATGCCGTGGGTCATCGCTTGAGCGATGGTATCAAACATCATATTAAGCGAAGAATTGCCGCCCACAATTATCTGTTCGGGTTTAAGACCGAGTATCTTTCCGAAAAGCTCCTTAAGCTCGGTAAGTCCGTCAAGTCCTCCGTAATTTCTGCAATCGATACCGCTGATATTCAAAAATCCCGTATCGTTGCTCACAAGGTCGAACATTTCAACGCTTAAATCCATGTTGTCAAAGCCCGGCTTGCCGCGCGACATATCAAGCGACAAATGAAGCGTCCTTAAACGTTCATATTCAAGACGGACAGCCTTAAATTCCTCACACAGCTCCGCCTTGCTCATATTTAAGTAATCTGACATATACTATGCCTCCTCATAACTAATTAAATATAATACATTTTGCCGCTTTTTTCAAGTAAATTATATCGGAAGCACTCATTTTTTACCTATTGTATAATAACAGGTAGGAAAATTTCCTTAAAACCCATAATATTATGCCCTAATAATTAAAATCCCCGTAAGCACGCCGATAACCGTGGCAAACACAGGTATTTTTGAACGCCACATAAGCGCGGAATCAGGTAAAAGCTCACCGAAAACCACATAAAGCATGGCTCCCGAAGCAAAGCTAAGAGACAGAGAAAGCCATAAAGGGCTTAAAGTGCCGAGCATATAGCCGATAACCGCACCTATTACCGTCGGAGCGCCTGTCAGAGCAGTGAGCGCCGCCGCGGAAGTCTTTTTCATGCCTCCGGAAATCAGCGGAACCGCCACAGCCATGCCCTCCGGAATGTCATGTAAACCTATAACCACCGCTATTGCAAGTTCACTGAATTTAAAAACACCGGAGGGGTCGCTGTCGGCATAGGACGCGCCGATTACCATTCCCTCCGGCAGATTATGCAGCGCTATGGCGACCGCCATTACAACGCCGCCTAAAAACAGCTTTTTAGGCGAATAGCCCGTGTATTCGTCTTTTTTTGCATGATTTTTGCACAAAGCAAAGCGGTCTATTAAATCGTTAAGCAGGAAAATGAGCGAGAAGCCGAACATCACGCCTAAAAACACAAGGGTGATGCCGGAATTGTCCAGTGCGTCTACTATAAGGTCAAAGCAAACGACCGAAAGCATTACTCCGCCCGCAAAGCTTAAAAGTACGCTGACGGTCTTTTCGGATTCCCGCCCGAAAACAGCGCCTAAAAGACCGCCCGTTCCCGTACCCAATACTCCTGCGGCACAGGTTATTATTATCACCCATACAAGAACACTCAATCAAATCAGCCCCACTAAACAAAAATACGTACTAAAGCTCTAAAACCGCAAAGTCCTCTTTATTTAAGTTTAGTTTGCCCATAACCGGTTTATTACCGAAAACCGGGTTTGCATCAGAAAATTCCTTCGGAATTTCAATTTCGGACGGCTCATGCCAGCGGTTTACCGCCACAAGCACCGCGTTTTTGCCCTTTTTACGGATAAAAACGATATCGCCGAAATTAGCGTAGACCGGAATAAATTCACCCGAAGCGAACGCCGGGTTTTTCCTTCTGAAGCTTCCTAACTTTTTGTAAAACTCGGTAAGTTCATTATTCTCTTTACCCCACGGGAAAGCGGCACGGCAGAACGGGTCGCCGTATCCGGTCATTCCCGCCTCGTCTCCGTAATAAACCGAGGGGACGCCGGGCAGGGTGAATTGAAGCACAGCCGCCAGCTTTAAAAGCTTAACTCCGTGAGCGTATTCGTCCTCGCTTAAAACCTGCTTTGACTGCCATTCGCGGTCTCCTGTCACCGAATCGTCGGTTGCAAGCCTTGTGATTATTCGCGCGGTATCGTGAGTGCCGATGTGGTTCATCAAAAGCTTTACCGCCTGCGGAGGATAGTTTTCTAAAATATCAAGCACGGTATCCACCAAATCCCGTGAATTTCCGCCCTTAACGTATTTTATAATGGCTTCACTGAGCGGATAGTTCATAACCGAGTCAAGCTGTCTGCCGCGCAAAAACCTGCGCCGAGCGCCGTAGCTTACCTTGTTTGTGGCGTCCTCCCATACCTCGCCTAAGAGGTAGTTATCATTACCCTCCGCCTTAACGGCAAGCCGTATTTTATCAAGAAAGGAATCGGGCAGCTCGTCGGCAACGTCAAGCCGCCAGCCCTTTATTCCTTTTTTAAGCCAATAACGGATAACTCCGTTTTCTCCGGTGATGAAATTTGAAAACGAAAGGTCATCCTCATTGGTTTCGGGGAGTGACGGCACTCCCCACCAGCAGGCGTAGCCTGTGGGGTAATTGCCGAATTTATACCAACTGTGGTAAGGCGAATCGGGAGAGTTTGCCGCGCCCACCGTGTCGTAGCGGTTTTTGCTGTTGAAATAACGGCTGTCGTCCCCGGTATGGGAAAAAACGCCGTCCAGAATTACCGAAATTCCGTGCTGTCTTGCTTTATCAACAAGCGAAACAAGGTCTTGCTCCGTGCCTAAGGACGGGTCGATTTTTAGATAATCCGCCGTGTTGTAGCGGTGATTTGAATGAGCCTCAAAAATCGGATTAAGATAGATACAGCTTACTCCCAGCCCACTTAGATAGCCGAGCTTTTCTTCAATTCCTTTTAGGTCACCGCCGTAATAGTCGTTTCCTAAAGAACATTTGCCGCCGGTTTGACGGTATTCGGGCTGTTTTGCCCAATCTTTACATATAAACCGATCCTCGGGAACACCCGATTTTGCTTTGCCGGAATTGTAAAAGCGATCGGGGAAAATCTGATAAATTATTCCGCCGTCAAGCCAGTCCGGGGTTGTGAAATTACAGTCATATACCGTAAGCTGCCACCAGTCCCCCTCTTTTGCGACCACGCCCAGTGAATGCTCGGATTTTACGACCGAAAACTCACCGTAATCACTTGTATATCTGAACTGATACCAATACAGTCCCTCATTCAAGGTGATTTCACATTCATAAAAGCGGTAACCGTCAAGTCGGTCGGCTTCACGCATGCGGATTTCGCTTATATTCCCGTTATCGTCCTTTCGTACTCTTAAAAATGCGGCGTGAACGTGCGCGTCATTATGTAACAACAGCTTTAGCCGAAGGGTTTCCCCTTCGGCTAAAGCTCCTGATTTATTACGGTATAATGGGTTTCTTGAATCAAAAGGATAGTATTCCATAATTTATTCCACGGGTTTAAGGTGCCAGATATTTTTCGCGTATTCTTCAATGGAACGGTCGGCTGAAAAAATACCCGACTGCGCTATATTCACAAGCGACATTTTGTTCCATTTCTCACGGTCACAGTACAGCTTGCTTGCCTTTTGCTGAGCCTTGCGGTAATCGGCGAAATCTGCGAGAGCCATATAGCGGTCGTGATTTTTAAGGGAATTATAGATATTGTCAAACGGCTGTCCCGCAATGCCCTTGCCGATAAAGTCAAGCGCTTCGCGAAGCTCGGCGTTATTGTTATAATACTGAAGCGGCGAATAACCGTTTTTCTGGAGCGCCAAAACCTCGGGCGTCTGCATACCGAAGATGATGATATTATCGTCGCCGACCGCCTTGTGAATTTCAACGTTAGCGCCGTCCTCGGTGCCGAGCGTTATCGCGCCGTTCATCATAAGCTTCATATTCCCCGTACCGCTGGCCTCGGTAGACGCAAGCGAAATCTGCTCGCTGATATCGGCGGACGGTATCATCAGTTCCGCTAAGGTTACGCGGTAATCCTCAAGGAAGAGGATTTTAAGCTTGTCGTTTACCGTGCGGTCATTGTCGATAACCGTCGACAGCTTGTAAATCATCTGTATAATTTCCTTTGCAAACAGGTAGCCCGCCGCCGCCTTTGCGCCGAAGATATAGGTTTTAGGTGTAAAGGACGCGTTCGGATTATTTTTAAGATAAAGATAATCGGAAATTATATTGAGGGCGTTAAGGTGCTGACGCTTATATTCGTGCAGACGCTTAACCTGCATATCGAAAATCGAATCCGGGTCTAAAACGATCGAGGACTTATCCTTAACGTAATCGGCAAAGCGAACCTTGTTTGAACGCTTGATTTCCTCCAATTTACCGAGTACCGTTTTATCGTCCTTATAAGCCATAAGCTTTTCAAGTTCCTCGGCGTTCTTTACAAAGCCGTCGCCGATAAGCTCGGTAAGATAAGAGGTAAGCGCGGGGTTTGCCTGACACAGCCAGCGTCTGTGCGCGATACCGTTTGTAACGTTGGTGAACTTTTCGGGGGTCATTTTAGCGTAATCCTTGAAAAGCTCGTTTACGAGAATTTCACTGTGAAGCTTTGATACGCCGTTTACGGTGTGGCATGCCGCGACGCAGAGGTTTGCCATGCGGATAATGCCGTTCTGAATAATCGCGGTGCGCTCAACGACAAGCGGATCGCCTGTGCGGGAGAGAACCTCGTCCTTATAGCGGCGGTCAATCTCCTTTATAATCTGATAAATGCGGGGGATACGCTCCTTGATAAGCTCAACAGGCCAACATTCAAGAGCCTCTGACATGATTGTGTGGTTGGTGTAGGCGACGGTGCGGGTCACAATATCCCACGCCTTATCCCAGCCGTAGCCGCATTCGTCAAGCAGGAAACGCATAAGCTCAGGTATTGAAAGGGTCGGGTGAGTGTCGTTAATGTGGATAGCGACCTTTTCGGGCAGATTATCAAGCGTGTTGTATTTTCTCAAATGCCTGTTTAAAATATCCTGAACCGAGGCGGAAACCAAGAAATACTGCTGACGGAGCCTTAACGACTTGCCCTCAATGTGATTATCCTCCGGATAAAGCACCTTTGAAATGGTCTCGGTCATAGCGCGCTGTTCAAGTGCGCGGACGTAATCGCCCTGATTAAAGGCGGACATATCGAAATCCTGACATTCGGCACTCCAAAGGCGAAGAACATTCACGGTCTTGCCGTCCTTGCCCGCAACCATAAGATCATAGGGAATAGCATGAACGGTATGATATCCGGTATGCTCGATATGATGATAATTTCCGTCCCACCACTCGTGAATTTTGCCGTCGAAGTGAACGTCTACCGCAGCGGTAGGGCGCTGTTCAAGCCATACTCCGCCGCCCGGAAGCCAGAAATCCGGCATTTCGGTCTGCCAGCCGTCGACTAACTTCTGACGGAAAATACCCAGCTCATAGCGGATACAGTAGCCCATAGCCGGATAGCTGCCTGTTGAAAGCGCGTCCAAAAAGCAGGCGGCGAGACGGCCGAGGCCTCCGTTGCCGAGTCCCGCGTCAGGCTCGAAATCGTAAAGCTTATCAAGCTTTACCTTGAATTTGGCGAGTGCCTTAGCCATGGTATCGGTAAGCTCAAGATTGTAAAGGTTGTTTTTAAGGGAGCGGCCCATTAAAAACTCCATGCTCATGTAATAGACCGTTTTTGCCTCTTGGTCGTCAGTAGCCTTTTTAAACTCGGCGCGTCGGTCGTTCATTATTTCAAGCAGTACCAGCACGCACGCCTTATAAAAAAGCTCATCGGACGCCTGAGCCGGGGTCACTCCGAAATTATGCGACAGCTTGCGCTCAATCATAGCAGAAAGCGCGGAAACCGTATATTTGCTCATAACAGCATCTCCCATAGGTTATTTTGTAATTAATGATATTATTATTTACTCTTTTATCATACAATATTCAACGTGTTTTTTCAAGATGTAACTGCAACTATTATTCAATGATTTTTTATGTGTATTCCATAAAAATATAATTAATTTCGCACAAAATCAATTTTTTTTCGTGATTTAGCACAAGTATGGGCTTAAAAGAAGATATAATAAAAGGTCTCCTAAGCGGAGACCTGACCGTTTATAAATCCTCAGAGCCATCGCATTCAAGGTAATCGCCCTTGATGCGGTTTTTATTGGCAAGCTGATCACAGATAACAAGTGCACCGACTACCGCGGCAAACACGGCAAACATAGACAACATAAATTTTAAAAATCCTTTCATACGATAAACCACCTTTCATTATGTATATTATATCATTAAACAGAAAAAAAGTCAATCACATAAAGGGAGCGAAAATATGAAGAATTGCCTGTTTAAAGCGAAGCGAAAGCGGACGCTTTTTCCATTTATCAGCGGTAATCTCCTCGGACTGCTCCATAACATCCTCAAACTGCCGTTTAATATCAAGCACCGTGTTGTTTGCGCACACCCACGCGCCGCATTCAAAATGGAAAATAAAGCTTCGGTAATCCATGTTTACGGTGCCGACCGTCGCTATTTTATCGTCGGATACAAAGAGCTTTGAATGTATAAAGCCCGGGGTGTATTCATAAATCCTTATTCCGGCCTCCAAAAGCTCCTGATAATTATACTGTGTGACAGGGTGGACATACCATTTATCGGGAACATGCGGTGTGATTATTCTGACGTCAATTCCGGATTTTGCCGCCATTCTTAAAATCGAGGTCATGGTATTGTCGATAATAAGGTAGGGAGACGCGATGTAGACATATTTCTGCGCGGTGTTGAGTATCTGCATGTAAATGCCCTCAGCGGGGTTTTTGTCGTTTAACGGGTCGTCGCAGTAGGGAAGTACAAAGCCGTCGTCCTCTGCGGGGCAGTCAGCAAAGTGTGCCTTTATATCAATCTGTTCCTTTGTCGTAAACTCCCACATACAGCAGAACATCGCGAGAAAGCTTTTAACCGCATTGCCTTTAAGCATAATACCGCTGTCGAGCCAGTGACCGAAGCGCTTCATGCGGTTAATGTATTCGTCGCCGATATTAAAGCCGCCTGTAAACGCCGTCTTTCCGTCGATAACCACAATTTTTCGGTGGTTGCGGTTGTTCATGAAAATGTTCATTGAGGGTTTTATCGGATTGAACACCGAAACAGATATCCCCTCCGCGCGGAGATTTGTTATAAAATTTTTATGCTGGCGCTTTATCGAGCCGAAATCGTCGAAAATTATCTTTATTTCAACGCCGTCCTTAACCTTGCGCGTGAGTATTTTATGTATCTCATCCCACATATATCCCTCGGCAAGGATAAAAAATTCCATGTAAATGTATTTTTCCGCTTTTTCGAGTTCTTCTAAAAGCTTTTCGAAAATTTTTTCACCGGGAGAAAGGTATTCCGTGTCGGTATGACCGTAAAGCGGATATCCCGATTCGCCCGAAAGATAGTCCGCCTGACGTGAATGGAACATATCGTAATAGCGAAGCCTGTCCCGAACGAAAGTATCGTCCTTTAAATAGGGCAGATAATGCGATTCGCAAAGCATCATTTTCTTGCGCAGATGAGGCATTACTCTGCCGCCGCCCCATAAAAGGTAGACCGATATTCCGAAAACCGGAAAAATCAGTATAAAGATTATCCATGCGATTTTATGATTCGGGTTGCCCCGCTTGTTTACAATGTAAATAACCGTTACAGCGCCTGCAATCATGGATAGCACGTATAAAGCGGCGGATTTTGCCGTTACGTTGTAAAGCACCCAAAACAGAAAGACCAGCTGCAATAAAAGTAAAAGTGCCGATATGATGATTCTCGTTTGAATACGTATTCCGCGTTTTCTGTCAGACATTGTATCACCCCACATTTTCAAGAACATTGTAACACAAAAACCTTTTTATTGCAATGTAAATTAATTAAACGCAAAAACAGCATACAAAGCCGCTTTTTTCACACAATAAATAATAAGTTATTAGCTTGACAAATACCCCCGTAGGGTATATAATATAAAAAACAATTAGGGAGGAACAAAATGACTGAAGAACAATATATAATAAGCGGTATGTCCTGCGCGGCGTGTTCAAGCTCGGTGCAGAGGGTCGTATCAAGGCTTGACGGGGTCGAAAGCTGTGAGGTAAATCTGATAACCGAAAAAATGACCGTCTGCTTTGACGAGACTAAGACCGGAGAAGTGGATTTTATAAGGGTCGTCGAAAAAGCGGGCTTTGGGATAACCCCGGACAAGCCGCGTGAAGAAATAAAAAAGCAACCGGGCAAAAAAGAAAACAGCGGTCTTGCTCCGCTTGTAATTTCGGCGGTGCTGTCGGCGGTGCTTCTTTATATTTCAATGGGACAGATGCTTTACGATAAGCTGCCCGTTCCGTTTTTTATGAATATGAATTCCTCGCCCTTCGATTTTGCCTTAACTCAGCTTTTACTCTGTATTCCCGTGCTGTTTTTGGGCAGAAAATTCTTTGTTTCGGGTATTCCTCTGCTTTTGCGGGGACATCCGAATATGGATTCGCTGGTCGCCGTGGGTGCGGGAGCGTCCTTTATATTCAGCGTTGTAATGACATATATGATACCTTACGACCACCACGCTGTGCATAACCTTTATTACGAAAGCGTGGCGGTCGTGATAACCCTTGTGGCGCTTGGCAAACACCTTGAGCAAAGGAGCATGCGCAAAACCGCGTCGGCGGTGAAAAAGCTTATGGAGCTTACTCCGGATAACGCACAGGTACTGCGCGGAGATAAGGAATATACCGTGCCGACCGCCGAAGTTGGCGTTGGAGAAACCCTTATAGTAAAGCCGGGAGCAAAAATTCCGCTTGACGGAATTGTTACAAAAGGGAATTCCGGCGCGGATGAGTCAATGCTCACGGGTGAGAGCATACCGGTTGAAAAAAGCGTCGGGAGCGCGGTTATCGGAGGCAGTATTAATTTGAACGGGGTAATTTACATTAAGGTGACGCGCGTCGGCGGCGATACCGCGCTTGCGAAAATAATCAAATTCGTCGAGGACGCTCAGAATAAAAAAGCTCCCATTTCAAAAACCGCCGATAAGGTAGCCGGAGTTTTCGTTCCGGCGGTAATAGCCATCGCCGTAATATCGGCTGTGATATGGCTGATTGCAGGAAAGGATATTTCCTTTGCGCTGAAAGTATTTACAAGCGTGCTTGTAATCGCCTGTCCCTGCGCCTTAGGGCTTGCGACCCCGACCGCCGTAATGGTGGGTACGGGGCTCGGAGCGTCAAACGGAATTTTAATCCGCAACGGTGAAATTCTTGAAATCACACACAAGGTTAAAGCGGTTATTTTCGATAAAACAGGCACAATCACCGTCGGAAAACCGACCGTAACCGATATTATCTCGACCGATAAAAGGCTTTTGCTTGAAACAGCCGCCGCGGTTGAATCGGTCTCACAGCATCCTCTTGCCAAAGCGGTTACCGAATACGCTAAAGAAAACGGCTTTGAAATTAAAAACCGTCCGGAAAGCACCCAAAATATTTCCGGCAAGGGTATCAGCTGCAAAATAGGGGAAAACGGAATACTTTTAGGCAGTGCCGCGTTCCTTACAGAAAACGGAGTTGATATTTCCGGCTATACCGACGAGGCAAATCGTCTTTCCGCTGAGGGGAAATCCCTTATTTTCGTAAGCATAGCCGGCAAAGCGGCGGGGGTAATCGCCGTGGCGGATAGGGTTAAGGAAACCTCGGCTAAGGCTTTTTTAAAGCTTAAAAAATTAGGTGTTAAAACCGTTATTCTGTCGGGTGACAACAAGGCCTGCGCCGATTATATCGGCAAAAGCGTCGGAGCGGACGAAATCTATTCCGAGGTACTGCCCGAACAAAAGGCGGAAATTACAGCGGAAATCCGCAAAAAATACGGCACGGTCATGATGGTGGGCGACGGCATAAACGACGCGCCCGCTCTTGCCGAGGCGGACATAGGCTGTGCGGTCGGCAACGGCAGTGATATTGCGATTGAGTCGGCGGATATCGTGCTTATGAAAAGCGACCCTAACGACGTTCCGCGCGCTATACGCCTAAGCCGCCTCACACTAACAAATATTAAGGAAAATCTGTTTTGGGCGTTTTGCTATAACACGGTCTGCATACCTATTGCGGCGGGATTGCTTTACGCTTTCGGCGGACCGCTTTTAAACCCGATGATAGCGGGACTTGCAATGTCGCTAAGCTCGGTTTTTGTTGTGGGAAACGCTCTCAGACTGAGAGGTAAGAAGCTATGAATGAATGTCAGTGTCAAAAAAAGCGCAAGCACCGCGAGGAAACGGAATACCGCGCACTTATAAACCGGCTTAACCGTATCGAGGGGCAGGTCAGGGGAATTAAAAGCATGCTCGAAAACGACGCCTACTGCACCGATATTTTAATTCAGGTCTCGGCGGTCTCGGCGGCGCTTAACGCTTTTAATAAAGAATTACTTTCATGCCACTTGCACACCTGTGTGGCTGAAAATATAAGGAACGGCGACGATTCGGTTATTGACGAGCTGGTCGTCACGCTCCAAAAGCTTATGAAATGAGGAATTAAAAATGGAAAGAAAAATCTTAGTACCCGATATGCACTGCGACGCCTGCGTAAGGCGCATAACAAAGGCTCTTGACAGTGCCGGCTTAAAATTCACGGTTTCGCTCGAGAACAAAACCGTTACGGTCGACGGCTGTGAGCACTGCCTTAAAACCGCGCTCTCAGAACTCGAGGATTTAGGCTTTACACCGTCCGTATCTTAAGCGCAAAAAAATAACAAACCCGTCGGTTCTTTAATTTTACCGACGGTTTTGCTTTAATTATTATTATCGTTTTCGGGGTTTTTCTTTTCGTACACCGAAAGAAATACGGAGTTTGCCGCGTAGGTTATCAAAGCCAAAAATACAAATGTGAGACCCACGATATAAAACGGAATATAATACCGTCCGGCTATAAGCGTTATAAGCGCAATAACAATACAACAGCAAGTGATTATCTTTAAATCGTGCGAATTTTCATTTATGAATATATCGCCTTTTAATATCCGTTTTAAAACTCTGCGGAGCATAAAAAGCAGTATTCCGAGAAACGGTGCGCACGGGTAACAGGTAATCATGATGGTTGCAGGCAGGGTTTGGGAACGGTGCATGGTTTCCACATACCATGATACTCCGAACGGCAAAAGCACTGTAAGAATAACAAGAGCACAAATAAATATATCGGTAAGGATTATACAGAGCTTGACAGATTTTTGAGCATTTAACATAAGAAAGCTCCTTAGTGTTTAGAATAAATCCTTTTAGAATTACTTCTCGCAGCATTCGTCCTTTTTAGTTACAGGTTTGGGTTTGGGCGCTTCCTCCGTAATGTCACCAAGACCGGTGGTTTCTGTGAACACCGCGTTTTTTGTGACCATATTTATAGCGTCGGTCGGGATTATCAGCTTTGCCGCCGTGCCGTTTGACATGCTAACAAGCGCCTCGTAACGCTTGATTTCAAGCACCGCGGAATCGGCTCCCGCTTCCTTTATAGCCCTTATACCGTCCGCTTCCGCCTTTTTCTGAAGGAATATAGCCTTTGCCTCGCCCTCGGCTCTGGCGATTCTCGCATCGCGCTCACCCTCGGCGGCCAAAATCATCGCCTGCTTATCCCCCTCGGCTCTGGTAATGGCGGCGGCTTTATGTCCCTCAGCCTGCAATAAAGTTTCGCGGCGTTCGCGCTCGGCTTTCATCTGCTTTTCCATCGCGTTCTGAATTTCAGCCGGCGGAATTATGTTTTTAAGCTCGACGCGGTTTACCTTCATTCCCCATTTATCGGTCGCTTCGTCAAGAATAGCGGTCATTTTTGCGTTTATCGTATCTCTTGAGGTAAGCGTGCCGTCAAGCTCCAATTCACCTACAAGGTTACGAAGGGTTGTTGCGGTTAAATTTTCAAGCGCGCTTATGGGATTTACAACTCCGTAGGTGTAAAGCTTTGCGTCGAAAATTCTGAAATAAACGACCGTGTCGATCTGCATGGTGACGTTATCCTTTGTGATAACCGGCTGGGGAGGGGAATCGAGCACCTGCTCTTTAAGAGTAATTTTTTTAGCTATTTTTTCGACAAGCGGAATTTTAACATGAAGACCCGCGCTCCATGTCGTTTTGTATTTCCCCAAAAATTCGATAACATACTCCGTCGCCTGCGGAACTATTCTTACGTTTGCGAAGAGCAAAACAAGCAACAGCACAACGATAATGCCTATGATTATTTCCATAACAAATCCCCCAATAGTATTAAATTATTTTATCAAAGCTGAATACAGCTTTTTTGATTTTGTCAGCATCGGCATAAAATTCACATAGGACGAGAGGAAGTGTTTATCACTGTCAAGCATTTCGCAAACGGTTTTATTAAGATTTTCATCCTTATAAGCCGCCGCGCAAAGCAAAGCCACAATGGTATTGACCGTATCTCTGTCGCCCTTTACATACAGATCGTCAAGCAAATCGTAAAGCTTTTTAATCTGCTTTTTATTGCCTGAGGAAAGCACGGCTTTAATCTGCGGCACAAGGTATTCGCCGAAGAAATTAAGGTACAGAAAATTCCCGTACACAGCAATGTGATTTTTATAGTCTTCCTTAAGGGCAGGGAAAAAGTCGAGCATTTTCTTTGTAAAGCCGGTTATTGTAATACTGCCGCCCTTTGAAACCGACGGAAGCTCAATGTCGTTTCCCGTACTTGTGCGCTTAATCTTTATTCCCATGTTTTTACGCAGAGAACCGACAAAATCAACCCCGACAGACACGGCGTCCTTTGCGTTCTGGCTGTCGTCAAAAAGCCACGCGTTAATTTCGGAATAATCTCCGATATTTCCGTCGGCAATATCCGCGGCAGACAGCGTATACATCTGTCTTTGCTCGTCATACTGAATTTTTACCGATTTCGTATCGTTTTTAAAGCTTCCGTCGTCTTGCACGGCAAAACCGTGTTCGTCAAAAAACGGCTGCATTTCTCCGATTACCCTGTCATAATATCTGTTATCCAATTATAATTCACATCCATATAATATATTACCATTTTATTATACATTATTAAACGCAAATTGCAATAGCAAGTTGAAACAAAAATAAACCTACAAATTCTTGATCATTTGTTGTTTTGTAGGTCAATATATGATATGCTATCAGTAGTCGGGAGGCTGTGATATGAGAGACACTATTTTCGAATACAAAAAAGATGTATCTGATACATAATCTATAAAATTGACACAACCCCCTTTAATTTTAACCTATCGGAAATTGAGAATATCTTATATAATATAATCAAGGTGGTGAATTATATGCTTAGAATGGAGATTGCGTTGTTTCTTGTGATGGGCTTTATTGCCTGTGTGTATTTTTCTGCCGGACGAAAGAGCACGCCGCTTAACAGGACATTTTCTGTCTTGCTGGTCGTTGTGCTTATCCATTTAGGCTTAGACGGCGTCACTGTCTATACGGTGCATCATTTGGAGACCGTACCGAGGTTTTTGAACGATGCTGTTCACAGGCTGTTTTTGGGCAGCATGGTGCTGGTGATTTATCTGTTTTATCAGTATATTGC
>JAEDNG010000145.1 GCA_016302625.1 Clostridiaceae bacterium | reverse complement strand
TGTTGTATTGCCGATAGACGGCGGATTTTCAGCATATTCGGGGGTATAAGAAATGAATGAAATTAAAATATATGCATTTGCGGACGAAGCAAGCCCCAATATCGATGAACAAATAACTGCGCTTAAAAGAAACGGACTTGACGGACTTGAAATTCGTAATGTTGACGGAGTGAATGTTTCAGACATTACATTAGAAAAAGCAAAAGAAGTAAAAACAAAGCTTGATGCAAACGGTCTTATAACTTGGTCAATAGGTTCTCCTATCGGAAAAATTGATATCGAAAAGGACGATTTCAAAGCGCATTTGGAAAAGTTAAAGCATACCTTGGAAATTGCCGATATTCTTGAAAGTAAGAATATCAGAATGTTCTCATTCTATATGCCCGAGGGAAAAGATGTTTTGGACTACAAAAATGAGGTAATCGACCGTTTGGGTCAAATGTGCGAAATTGCAAAAACACACAATGTATTCCTTTGTCACGAAAATGAAAAGGGAATATACGGTGATATTCCCGAAAGATGTTTGGAAATACACAAAGCTATTCCCAAACTTAAAGGTATATTTGACCCCGCAAACTTTGTTCAAAGCAATTCGGATACATTAGAAGCATGGGATATGCTTAAAGATTATATTTATTATATGCATATTAAAGATGCAAAGATTGACGGCACCGTTGTTCCTGCAGGTATGGGTGATGGTAATGTTGAGAAGGTTGTAAAGAATTTCATAGAAAAAGGCGGAAATTCTTTTACAATTGAACCTCATTTGACAGTATTTGAAGGATTTTCTCATCTCGAACGCAAGGGAGAAACAAGTGTCATTACAGAATATGGATATCCGGATAGCAACACCGCCTTTGACACGGCGTGCAATGCCTTTAAGGGGCTTTTATAACAGAAAGGAAGTACTTTAATATGGAAATAGGAGCTCAATTTTATACGTTGCGTGATTTCTGCAAAGACTTAGACTCCTTCGCGGAAACACTCAAAAAGGTGGCGGATATAGGCTATAAGACCGTACAGATTTCGGGAACATGCGGTTACGAACCTGAATGGCTAAAAAGCGAGCTTAAAAAGAACGGTCTTAAATGCGTGCTTACACATACGCCGGCAGATAAGCTGCAAAACGACCCCGCAAAGGTGGCGGCGGAACACGATTTATTTGATTGCAAATATGTAGGATTAGGCTGGTTCGGCTTTGACGAGGAAAATCATCTTGATGACTTTATCAGGGTTTATACTCCCGTGGCTGAGGTTCTTCGTCAAAACGGCAAATATTTTATGTATCACAACCATGACGGTGAATTTAAGAAGTTTAACGGAAAGCTTGTGCTTGAAACGCTTGCGGAGAATATAAGTGCAGAAATAATGGGCTTTACGCTTGATACCTTCTGGGTTCAGGCGGGCGGCGGCGACCCCGCGCAGTGGCTTGAAAGACTTTCGGGCAGAGTGCCGTGCATACATTTAAAGGATTATTCTTTCGGCAGAAAAATGTCGGTAATCGGCGAGGGAAACATTAATTTCGACCGTGTTTTTGAAAAAGCGGAGTCTGCGGGAACAAAGTATATGCTTGTTGAACAGGATGACTGCAACGGAGAAGATCCGTTTGACTGCTTAAAGCGCAGTTACGAATATTTAAAATCGAGAGGTTTTTAACAATGAATAGAATAAAGCTTGGTATAATCGGAATAGGAAATATGGGTTCGGGTCACGCAAGCAATATAAAAAGCGGAAAATGCCACGAAATTGAGCTTGTCGCAATAGCGGATATTAACTCAGACAGACTTAACTGGGCAAAAGAGCAGAACTATGCTGAAAATATTACATATTTTAACACGGCGGAGGAAATGCTCGACAGCGGTATTATAAACTCCTGCTTAGTAGCTGTTCCTCATTACGACCACACAAAATACGCGATAGAGTGTATGAAGCGGGGTATTCACGTTATGGTGGAAAAGCCTGCGGGGGTTTACACAAAGCAGGTTAGAGAAATGAACGCCGAAGCGGAAAAGCACCCCGAAGTAGTCTTCGGTATGATGTTCAATCAGCGCACAAACTGCGTCTACAGGAAGCTCCGTGAGCTTGTGCAGTCGGGAGATTACGGCGAGATAAGACGTACAAACTGGATTATTACCGATTGGTACCGTCCACAGTGTTATTACGATTCGGGCGATTGGCGCGCTACCTGGTCGGGCGAGGGCGGCGGAGTGCTTCTTAATCAGTGCCCGCACCAGCTTGATTTGTGGCAATGGATATGCGGTATGCCCGTTAAGGTTGAATCACACCTTCATTTCGGAAAATGGCACAATATCGAGGTTGAGGACGACGTTACGACCTATGTAGAATACGCGAACGGCGCAACAGGCGTATTCATCACCACAACGGGGGACGCGCACGGAACCAACCGCTTTGAAATTCAGATGGATAAAGCAAAATTTGTTATTGAAAATGATAAGCTTATTATGACCGAATACGAAATGACCGAGCAGGAATTTTCAAAAACAAATACTAAGCCGTTTGATACAGTCGGAAGCACCACAACCGAGGTCGAGACCGATGGCGAAAATCCCCAGCACGTAGGCGTTTTAAACGCTTGGGCAAACGCCATACTTCACGGAGGCAAGCTTGTGGCCGAGGGTAAAGAGGGCATAAACGGTCTTACCCTTTCAAACGCTATGCATCTTTCTGCCTTTTTGGGTAAAGAGGTCGAAATCCCGTTTGATGAGGAGCTTTACTATAACGAGCTGATGAAACGGGTTGCAACCTCTAAAAGAAAAGTCGGAGTAAAAGCGGTATTTGCCGATACAAGCGCCAGCTACGGCGGCAATAAGTAATTATGGAGCATATTAAAGTTGCGGTAATCGGTATAGGCAATATGGGCTTTGCGCACGCCGCCTGTATTGCTAAAAATGAAATAAAGGGTATGTCGCTTACAGCGGTTTGCGACACAACAGACAAAAAGCTTGCGGAGTTTTCGGAAAAATATCCGAATATTAAAGGCTACACAAGCTATGAAGAGCTATTTAATGATAAAATCTGCGACAGCGTGATAATAGCTGTGCCGCACCCTCTGCACGCTGAAATCGCAATTAAAGCATTTGTGCACGGTTTTAATGTTATGCTCGAAAAGCCCGCCGATATTTCGGTTTCGAAAGTAAAAAGGCTCAACGAGGCGGCGGAAAAATCGGGCAAGGTCTTCTCGGTTATGTTCAATCAGCGCACCAATCCCCTGTTTGCAAAAGCTCGCG
>JAEDNG010000144.1 GCA_016302625.1 Clostridiaceae bacterium | reverse complement strand
AAAATACCGACTTCCTAATATAATTTATATTATTATACAATAATTTTGTCGAATAAACAATAGTTATATACCGTAATTATTTAAAATATTTGTTAAGAAGTGTTTCGTATTACCTCTTGCATAAAATCCAAAGGAATATTATAATGTATATTACTGTACAAAGCAATGAAAGGACGTGTCTGTTTTGAAAATTGCCGTTATAACCGGAGCTTCATCAGGACTTGGCAGAGAATATGCGGTTGAGGTTTCAAAAAAGCGTGATAATATTGATGAAATTTGGCTTATCGCCCGAAGAGAGGATAAGCTGCGCGAAACCGCCCAAAGCATAAATAAGCCTGTGCGGATACTTCCGCTTGACATTACCGACAGAGAGTGCGTCGCCGAATATACCGATTTGCTTGATGAATTAAAGCCGGAGGTTTCCCTGCTTATAAACAACGCGGGCTTTGGCAGGCTCGGCGATTTTGATAAGCTGTCAGCCGACGACAACGGCGGTATGGTCAGACTTAACTGCGAGGCGCTTACGGTCATGACCTCGGTCACTTTGCCTTTCATGACGGAGGGCGGCGAAATAATCAACACCTGTTCAATAGCCGCTTTCGCGCCTAATACCAGAATGGCGGTCTACTGTTCCACAAAGGCGTATGTGTTAAGCCTTTCGAAGGCGCTCAGAAGCGAGCTTAAAGGCAGAAAAATCAATGTGCTCGCCGTTTGCCCGGGGCCTATGGACACCGAGTTTTTGCCGGTTGCAGGCATTGCCCCCGGTTCAAGCCATACATTTGATACCCTGCCGAGGGTAAAGCCCGCGGTCATGGCTCAAAAATCACTGGCATTATCTGCAAAGAAAAAGGGAGTATACACAAATCTGCTCTTTTATAAATTTTACCGTGTTATAGCTAAAATCCTCCCGCATAGTATAGTAATGAAAATGTGCGCAACCTAAAATATTTCGGAGGAAATTATAGATGATTTCAGCGGTCGGCTGGCCCATGTGGGCGTTGATTATTCTTTTTATCTGCGGTCTTGTACTTATAATAAAGGGCGGAGACTTTTTCGTTGACGCTGCCACTTGGATGGCGGAGGTATCGGGTATTCCGCATTTTGTAATCGGGGCGACGGTTGTAAGCCTTGCGACGACCCTCCCCGAGCTTATAGTTTCCTGCCTCGGAGCGGCGCGCGGCTCTAATGCTATCGCAATAGGCAACGCCGTAGGCTCTGTTACTGCCAACACGGGACTTATAATGGCAATTTCCATAATCTGTATCCCCGCCGCCGTCAAGCGAAGCCAGTACGCCTTTAAATCGGTGCTTTTAATGGTTGCCACGGCAATACTCTACGCCGCCTCGTTCGGTAAACGGTTTTCGACAGTCGGGAGTCTGCTCCTACTTATAATTTTTATCGTTTCGGTTTATGAAAGCATAAAAAACGCTAAAGCGGAATCGGCTAAAACAGAGAAGCGCTCCTTTGAGAAAAAGGAAATTCCGATTAATATCTTTAAATTTATCGTCGGCGCGGCGGGAATCGTTATCGGCGCGGATTTTCTTGTGAGTTCCGCAACCGAAATCGCCACGGTAAGCGGAGTATCGGAAGCGGTGATTTCGGCTACAATCGTCGCTGTCGGCACGTCACTTCCCGAGCTTGTGACAACCGTTACCGCGATTATTAAAAAGCAGTCCTCACTTTCGGTCGGGAATATCATCGGCGCTAATCTTATCGATATAGCTATAATTCTCCCGATTTGCTCCTTTATCTCAAAGGACGGACTCGTTTCCTGCCCTCAAAACCTGTATCTTGACATTCCGGTTTGCTTAGGGTTGCTCGGCATTGCGCTTGTTCCGATGCTGATAAAAGGAAAATTCACCCGCGCGCAGGGAATTATTCTCCTCATTTTATATCTTGCCTACGTGGTGTTTATCTCATTTTTTAACCCGTTTCCGACGGTATAATTTGAAATTACATATAAAAACGGCGCGGTTTAAAGACCGAGCCGTTTTTTATTTGTGGAGTTAATCATTACGGTTTTGAGCATCAGTTTTCTGTTCAGGCAGGTTTTCTGCCCCGTCGCTGACAGATATTTCATCAAAGTCGCCTGCAAACAGCTCTTCTTCGTCAAAGTCATCTTCGAATTTATCTGCGCCCTTTACAAGCTTGACTATAAGCAAGACGATGAGCGCGAGCGCGCCTATTGCGGCAAGCAGCAATCCGATTACAATAACTTTAGCATTAGTTGAGAGTGATTTAAAGCGAACTGCAAATCCCGCGTCGGCCGGCAGACTGTCGTCATCGGCGGCTACAAGCTTAAACTCCGGCGCTCTTTGAAGTACATTTTCACGGCTGTCATAACGGTAGGTTTTAAAGCCGCCGTCAAAGAAGCAGTACAAATAGTAAAAATCGGTGTATTCCGGATCGTCGGACATATATGCCTTTACGTTAAAGCCGCCGATTTCGGTGTTTGTTTGATAATAGCCCTCGGGCGCTTTTGTATTTTCGGGGAAATCCGCAAATATGTAGGTATTAGCGCCGAAAACCGCGTATTTAAGCTTTTCAAAGGTTGTTCCGTCCTCACTTAATAAATACGGAACATGAGTATCGCTTTCCTCGCCCTTTAAATAATAAACGGTGTAATTATCGCCCTTGTCCTTGGCGACCGCGACCTCGGCTCCGTTATATTCTGCCTTTTCGGCCTCAAAGCCGTTCGGCAGTGTAATTCCCGAAATATCGGTAGCAACGGTATAAGCCGCACCGTCAACGGTAGTCTCGTAAGGGTTGACTTCCGGCTCGGACGAAGTATCGTCAGGCTCTGAGGAGGCTGTGTCGCCCTCCTCAAGGCGGGTAATTGTTATAGTATAGGTTTTCTGTGCGCCCGATGCCGCCGTCACTGTAACCGTGCGGGTATTTTTACCGACTTTCAGCGCCGAGCTGCCCGAAACCTCAACCTTAGCCGCGCTGTCCGCCGCCGTGGCATATACCTTACATTCGGTAACGTCGTTTGCGACCGAGGCGGTATACGAGGTCTTTGAAGCCGAGAATTTGGGTGAAAGCGTGCCCTTGCTTAAAGAAAGGGATTTTAAGTTGGCATTATCCGATTTTGCCGCGTCGGTAACAGTCATGGTAGCGGAAGCACCTATTGTATCTTCTGTGTTTTCATAATAAGCCACACCTGTTGCCTGAACCGTCGACGAACCGGCGGCAATAACGGTAAATTTCAGCGAATAGGACTGCTTTGAAGCACCGCTCGGAAGCCCTGCTACTTTTACCATTCCTGCTCCTCCGGACGCGCTGTCTCCGCT
>JAEDNG010000006.1 GCA_016302625.1 Clostridiaceae bacterium | reverse complement strand
TTTGGCGGTCTCGCTTTACAACTGCTTTGTGAAAGCGTCGGGCTATGTTCCGCAGTGGGGTATTTTAACGGGCGTCCGACCTGCAAAACTGTTTTCGAGGCTTTGCACAGCAGACGGCGAAAATGCGGCGGAGGATTGGTTTAAAAACGCGCTTTTTGTAAGCGATAAGAAAATTTCGCTCTGTAAAGAAACCGCACAAAGTGAAAAGCGCGTCACCTCGCTCTCGGCACCCGATTCCTTCAGCCTTTATATTTCAATTCCCTTTTGCCCTACAAGGTGCGCCTACTGCTCTTTTGTTTCGCACTCTGTCGCTAACGCTAAAAAGCTTATTCCCGAATATATTAAGCTTCTGACTGACGAGATTAAACATACCGCCGAAATTGCAAACAGGCTTAATTTAAAGCTTCAAACGGTTTATATCGGCGGCGGAACGCCGACCTCAGTGACGGCTGAGGAGCTGTCCGCTGTTATGAGCGCGGTCGCAGAAAATTTTAATATGTCTTATTTGAGAGAATTTACCGTCGAGGCGGGACGGCCTGACACGGTCACAAAAGAAAAGCTTAAAGCAATTAAATTGCTCGGTGCTACGCGCATTAGCATTAATCCTCAGACAATGAACGATACCGTGCTTGAAAATATAGGCAGACGGCACACTGCGGCGGACACCGAAAACGCTTTTCTACTTGCAAGGGAGTGCGGCTTTGATAATATCAATATGGATTTGATAGCGGGGCTGCCCGGAGATACGCTCGAAAGCTTCAAAAACACGGTAAGCCGCGTTTTAACACTTGCCCCCGAAAGCGTTACCGTTCATTCCTTAGCAATGAAGCGTTCTTCGGCGCTTAATGTAAACGGCATGTTTCCCGAGGCTAGGGCCGGGGCCGTTGCCGCTCAGATGGTGGATTATGCAAGAGATACGCTCGAAAACAGCGGGATTTTTCCGTACTATATGTACAGGCAGAGCAAAACCGTCGGCAATCTTGAAAATGTCGGCTATTCAAAAGAAGGCAGGGAATGTCTTTACAATGTCTATACCATGGACGAAACGCATACGATACTTGCCTGCGGCGCGTCTGCGGTCACAAAGCTAAGAGAACCGAACGGCGACTATATCGAACGAATTTTTAACTTCAAATATCCATATGAATATATTAGCCGCTTTGGTGAATTAAAAGAACGAAAGGAGGGTATTTTGCGTTTTTATGAAAAATACCCTGCGCACGATAAATGATTACGCGCTTTCCGATCCGTCGGAATTGGTTTTAAGGGCGGAAAGGCATTACAGAAATGAAATATATACCGTCGCCGACCGTATCGCTAAAAACGACGATTTGAAAATAGTATCTATCGCGGGACCCTCCGCCTCGGGCAAAACCACCACCGCGCATATACTCTGCGACCGTTTAAAAGAGTTAGGGGAGACCACTGAGGTGGTCTCACTTGACGATTTTTATCTCCCGACCGAAAAGCTTCCGGTTTTAGCGGACGGCACAAAGGATATTGAATCGGTAAACGCGCTTGATATCGGGCTTTTGAAAAAGTGCCTTAATGATATAATATTAACGGGAAAAACCTATTTGCCAAGATATGATTTCGCCGCAAAAAAGCGGATTTTAAACGACAGAAAAATCGACATTTCACATCGCGGCATCGTAATTGCAGAGGGACTTCACGCACTCAATCCCGTAATTACCGATTTAGTGCCCGAAAAGAACATTTTTAAGGCTTATATCAGCGTGAACCGCTGTATTACCGACGATAACGGCGAACAAATACTATCAAGCCGCCAGATTAGATTTGTAAGAAGAACGCTTCGCGACCGTATTTTCAGAGGCTCTTCAATTAACGATACGCTGGCTCTCTGGAACGGCGTGGTCGAGGGCGAAAAGAAATATCTTTACTGCTTTAAAGAGCAGGCGGACGTGCAGATTAAAACTTTGCATATATATGAGCCTTGCCTTTACAGGGATGCTTTTTTGTCCTTGCAGTCGGAGATTGACAAAAACAGCGTGTGCTATGATTATTTTATGAAAACCGTGGACGCGCTTAAATTATTCGCCCCGCTTGATGAAGTATTAATTCCGCAGGATTCGCTTATAAGGGAATTTATCGGGAACGGTAAGTACAATAAATAAGTTTGTAAAAAGCGCTTGTCAAATAATGCGGACAGAGGTATAATAATTACATTATTTTAAAGGAGCCTTAATATGAAAATGCAGGAAAGCGTCTTGCGGCGCGTAAGAATGGTCGAGGAAAAGAACGGAATAAAATATGCTAAAACCGACGGAAAGCTTTACAAGGCTTTAAGAGTGCTTTATATTATAACCTTTGCTTATACAATGGGGATAAATCTGCTGTTTATGGCGGGTATGCTTTTGGTATACGGCGGGACCGACAATTTTTCCGGAATTGCAAACAGTCTGATTTCGGTCTGCGTCTGCACCGCGGTAATTATCGCAGGCTTTGTTTTAAGCTTTTTCAGATTCAAATTTTCGGCGGGAATTATGAGCATAGTACCGGAAATTTTCTTAATTCCCGTTTTCGGCGCGGTGATGAAGGACGATCTCGGCTTTATGGGCTTTACAGCCTCGTTTTTCTGGAGACATCTTATTCCGCTCCTACTGCTTGTTATACTGATAACCGCCACAACCGTGATCGCGGTAAGGGCGAGAATAAAGACCGAAAGGCAGTACAAAAGGGTGGCGGATAATCTTTATAGGCTTTATAAAGAGAGCGGTGCGGATATTACAGACGAGCAATGGGAGGATTTTATTAAAGAATACGACCCGACCGATTATAAAAAGATTTTTAAGGCGAATGAACAAAACACAGAAGAAAACAGCGAAACGGAGCAGGTCTAAGACCCACTCCGTTTGTTTCTTATAATCAAAGTGCCATAATGAGCACACCGGCGGTTATCAGCACCGAGCCGACGGCGGATTTAACCGTAAAATGTTCGTGCAGGAAAATAAACGCCAGCACAAGCGTAATTACGATACTTAATTTATCCACCGGAACGACCTTTGATACCTCCCCGATTTGAAGTGCCTTGTAATAGCAAAGCCATGAAGCGCCTGTCGCAAGTCCGGATAAAATAAGGAAAATCCAGCTTTTTCTGTCTATTTCCGAAATTCCGCCCTGCGCGCCCGTGATAAAGACCAAAGCCCATGCCATTCCTACCACCACAACAGTTCGTATCGCTGTGGCTAAATTTGAATTTACGCCGTCAATCCCTATCTTTGCAAGTATTGAAGTCAGCGCGGCGAAAACTGCTGAAAGTATGGCTAAAACAAACCACATAACACTGTCACTCTTTTATGAATAAAATTTTTCGGCAAAACGGACGGTTTCCATCGCGTCCTTAGCATAGCAGTCTGCCTTTATCATGGCGGCGTATTCCTCGGTTAAAACCGCTCCGCCGACAATCACGGTAATGTCTTTGTCAGCCTTGTGCAAAAGCTTAATGGTGTTTTCCATTGAGGGAACGGTGGTGGTCATAAGCGCACTCAATCCAATAAGACGGCAATTATTTTTGAGAGCTGCTTCAACTACGGTTTCGGGGTCAACGTCGCGCCCTAAGTCTATGACGTTAAAGCCGTAGCTTTCAAGCATTACCTTAACGATATTTTTTCCGATATCGTGAATATCGCCCTTTACGGTGGCTAAGATAACCTTTTTGCCCTTTTCTCCCGATTTATCGGGGATTTTTTCTTTTATAATTTCAAACGCAGCGGACGCGGCTTCAGCGCTCATTAAAAGCTGGGGCAGATACGCCTTTTTTTGCTCAAAGGCGGCGCCTATTTCGTCAAGCGCAGGAATTATGTAGCTGTTTATGATTTGGAGAGGCTCTTCTGTTTCCGACAGTTTTTTTGCGGAATTAACCGCCGATTCCTTTACACCTTTAATAACCGCAGTTTTAAGGTCTGCTTCGTCGGTACTGCGCTTTTCGTTATTATCCGCGGGAATTTCTGCGGCGTATGCTATGTAATCCGCACAGGCGGTATCAATACCGTTTAGTGCCCTGAAAGCGTAATAAACGCTCATCATATCGGCGGAAAAGGGATTCATAATCGCACAGTCAAGCCCGCAGTAAAGCGCAGACATAAAGAAAGCCGAATTTATAAGCTCGCGGCGGGGCAGACCGAACGAGATGTTCGATACACCGAGACTTGTTTTGATTCCGGCGTTTTTAAGGAGCTTAATTGTATCAAGCGTGATTTTCGCGCTCTCCTGATTTGAGGAGATCGTAAGGGCTAACGGGTCGACGATAATATCCTTTTTGTCAATGCCGTATTCCGCCGCTTTTTCAATTATTTTTTTTGCTATGGAAAAGCGTTCTTCGGCGGTGTCAGGAATACCGCCCTTGTCAAGAGTTAAGGCGATGACCGCGCCGCCGTATTTTTTAACGAGCGGAAAAACGTTTTTCATGCTATCGCTGTCGCCGTTTACAGAGTTTACAAGCGCCTTACCGTTGTATAAACGAAGCGCCTTTTCAAGCACCTTAGGGTCTGATGTATCAATCTGCAGAGGCAGGTCGCAGACGGCTTGGAGCTTGCTTACAACCGATACCATCATTGTTTCCTCATCGATTTCGGGAAGACCTACGTTTACGTCAAGTACATGTACGCCCTTGTCCGCTTGTAAGAGACCTTCGTTTATTATGTAGTTAATATTTCCGTCACGCAGAGCCTGCTTGAATTTTGGCTTGCCTGTCGGATTTATCCGCTCGCCGATAAGCACCGGATCGTTTCCGATTTTAACAGCGTGGGTGTATGATGAAATAAGAGTTTCAGTGTGTTCCTTTTCACGTGGCAGGGGAATATCGCGGGTCTTTTCAACGGTTTTTGCGATATATTCCGGTGTTGTGCCGCAGCAGCCGCCCAAAACCGACGCTCCGCAAAGGGCGATTTCTTTCATGCAGTCGGAAAAACCGTCTGCGTTCACATTATATACGGTAACGCCGTTTATGCTTTCGGGCAGTCCCGCGTTAGGGTTTACGATGACCGGAACAGATGCGTATTCGCAAAGCTTTTTAACCACCGGGAGCATTTTATCGGGACCCAATGAGCAGTTAACGCCGAGCGCGTCAACCCGCAGTCCCTCAAGCATTGCGACTATTGCCGCAGGGTCGGCTCCTGTCATTAAATGACCGCTTTCGTCATAGACATTGGTGACAAAGACGGGCAGATCGCAGTTTTCTTTAGCCGCAAGCACCGCCGCCTTTGTCTCATAGCTGTCGTTCATGGTCTCAATCAGTATAAGGTTCGCGCCGCACCTTGCCGCAACGCGCACATTTGCGGCGAAAATATCGACTGCGCTATCAAAGGAAAGGTCGCCGAGCGGCTCTAAAAGCCGACCCGTAGGGCCTATATCAAAGGCGATAAATTTATCCTTTTTGTCCATTACGGCTTTTTTCGCGCAGTCAATACCGGCAGAAATAAGCTGTTCGTAATTTTGGTATTTTTCCTTATTGATGCCGAAGGTGTTTGTTGTAATTATATCGCTTCCCGCCTCCAGATAAGTCTTATGCAGGGCGGTAATTTTATCGGGATTTGTAATATTCCAATTTTCGGGCGGCTCGCCGGGCTTAAGTCCCATTTTCTGCAAAACGGTTCCGGTTCCGCCGTCGAAATAAAGGCGTTTTTTCTTTAAAAGCTCTCTTATCATTTTTTTATCCCCAAAATTGCTGTGATTGATTTCATAGGAGTCATTAAAAGCGAGCCGTTAAGCCGAATGCCTAGGGTATAGTCGGCGTTTAAGGCTTCAAGCACCGCCGGCTGATATGAAAGGGGCATATCGCCGTAGCCGGGGGCGAATCGGAACGGCTTTTCACCCTCTTTGCGAAGAATATTATCGGCATAATCGCAAAGTGACTCCGCCGCGGCAGAGGCTAACGCGTCGGTAATAAAGCTTTCGGCGGGAGAGGTAACGGCAAGTTTTTGTATCAGCCTGTCAGCACCAATTCCTATCGTAACTCCCAAAATGTAGGCTTCATTACAGCCCTTAAGCGCTTTTGCAAGGTCGTAGCTTTCTATATCTCCGAAGCCTAAATCGCAGATATTATCCGATTTCATTTGGACAGATACATTTATATATGCGTATTTGCAGTTAAGCACCCGCCGCAAATTTTCTTCACAGCGGCTGACGGTTTCATTTGTGTAGTTCCTCGGAATTTTAAGCCGCACCGCCGCTTCGTTTTTATCTATTACTATTTGTTTGCTGTCAACCGAAACAGCCGTTACATTAAAATTTCTCATTTCAAAATTTCCGAAATATTGTTTTTTATAGCCGAAGCCACTTCGGGCTTGTTCATCGAATAAATATGCACGGCGTTTATGCCATTGGCATAAAGGTCGATTATCTGCTCGGTGGCGTAGGCTATTCCCGCCTGTTTCATAACTTCAGGCTTGTCGCCGTATCGGTCGACAATGCGCAAAAAACGCTGTGGGAGAGCCGATTTTGATATTGAACAGATTCTCTTTATCTGAGCGGCGTTGGTAACCGGCATAATTCCGGCTATTACCGGAACATCAACGCCGCGGCGGAGCAGTCGGTACATAAAATTATAAAGAATATTATTGTCAAAAAACATCTGGGTCGTGAAAAACTGACAGCCGCTTTCCGCCTTGATTTTAAGGCTTTCAATGTCGCTTTCGCTGTCCGGAGAATCGGGGTGACATTCGGGGTAGCATGCGCCGCCGATACAAAAACCGCCGAAATCGGCTATTTCCTTTGTTAAATCACTGGCATAGCGGTAGTCGCTTTTTGACAAATCGGTATCGGGCAGAATATCGCCGCGAAGCGCCAATATGTTTTCAATCCCTTTTTCTTTTAGAAGCTTCAGCTGATTTTTAACCGCTTCCCCGGTTGAGGAAATGCAGGTAAGGTGAGCGAGCGGAGTGACGCCGCGGTTTAAAATATGCTCTGCAATATCGGCGGTGAACTTTGAAGTTCCGCCGCCCGCGCCGTAGGTCACGCTCATAAAGCTGGGCTTAAGGTCCGCGATTTCAAGCGCCGCTTTTTCGACGGTGTCAAAGTTATCGCTTGTTTTCGGCGGAAAAACCTCAAAGGAAAGGCTCGGCTTTTCGGCTGTTATTATATCAGTTATTTTCATTTTCCGACCCCTCCTGCTTTAGAAATTTGCGGTATCCGTTTCCGTACTGAACACACCGTGAAACGCGGCTTAAGGTTGCGGAGGAAATATCGGTCTCGTCTATAACCTGATTGTAGGTCTTTCCGTCAAGCAGCAGCTTTGCGGCTCTCAGCCTCTGCGCCATCTGCTCTGTTTCCTTGTTTGTGCAAAGGTCGCCGAATAAATCGCGGCAGTCCTCTGCACTTTTCACGGATACTATAAGCTCGTAAAGCTCGTTTAACATCTCTTTGTTTACTTTTTTAAGTGACATTTGTTTCACCTTAAAACGTTTCTAAGGATTTATTTAAAAAGCTTTTGGTTTTTTCGGATTTCGGGTTATTAAACACCTCGTCGGGTGTACCGTATTCCTCTATAACCCCGTCCGCCATAAACAGCACCTTGTCCGAAACGTTCTTCGCAAACTCCATTTCGTGGGTGACGACTATCATTGTGCTGTCGGTGCTCTTAAGCCCTTTTATAACCTTTAAGACCTCGCCGGTAAGAGACGGGTCAAGGGCGCTTGTCGGCTCGTCAAAGCAAAGTATGTCGGGTTCAAGCGCCAAGGCACGTGCTATGGCGACGCGCTGCTGCTGACCGCCTGACAGCTCGCAGGGGTAATTCCCGATTTTTTCGCTCAGTCCCACACGGTCGATAAGCGCGCGCGCTTTGCTTTCGATTTCCTCCGGCGTTCCTCGCTTTAATAGTGAGGGGGCTAACATTACGTTCTTTAAGACGTTATACTGCGGGAAAAGATTAAAGGACTGGAAAACAAGCCCGAAATGCAGGCGGTTTTTCCTTATTTCGCTGTCGGAAAGCCGTTTTACGCTGCTGCCGTCAAATATGGTTTCTCCGTTTACGGCTATTGTGCCGCTGTCGGCAAATTCAAGGAAGTTAAGACAGCGAAGCAGTGTGGTTTTTCCGCTGCCCGACGAGCCGATAATAGATAAAACCTCGCCTTTATTAAGGGAAAAGCTAATTCCTTTTAAAACCTCGGTTTTGCCGAAGCTTTTTTTGATGTCTTTGATTTCGAGTACAGACATTTGTTTTCCCTCCTTTTATGAAAAATAGCTGAGCTTCTTCTCGATAAGCCCGAAAAGTATCGTCAGAATTCCGCAGAAGGCAAGATAAAATATTCCGGTGCAGAAAAGCGGCCAGATAATTCCCGCGCCTTTAATAAAGGACTGACCCGACCAGATAATCTCGTAAACCGCGATAATGCGGGCAAGGGAGGTGTCCTTTACAAGGGTGATTATTTCGTTGCTCATCGGCGGCACAATGCGCTTTACCACCTGCAAAAGAATAATTTTAAAGAATATCTGGCTTTTTGTCATGCCGAGCACCTGTCCCGCTTCGGACTGACCCTTTGATATGCTTTCAATTCCGCCGCGGTAAATCTCAGAAAAATAGCAGGAATAGTTAAGTATAAAGGCGACCAGCACCGCGGTCATTCGTCCGTTAGAGCCGCCCCAGATATTATTGTGGAGAATAAGTCCCGGTCCGTAATAGATTATGATAAGCTGAAGCATAAGCGGCGTTCCGCGGATTATCCACACTATTGTTTTTATAAGCGCTTTAAGAGGTAAAAATCTGCTCATTGCGCCGAACGCGATTATAAGTCCCAGCGGCAGAGCGCCCAAAAGGGTAAGCCCGAATATTTGCAGGGTTACAAGAAAACCGTCACATAAAGCTTTAAAAACTACCGAAGCCATATTTCAAATCCTTTTTATGTATATTGTCAAATAAGGCAGAGAGCGAACCCTCTGCCTGAAAAATCAAATTATTTCTGCTCGATTATAGATTCCTGAACACCGTAGGTCTTGGCGGTATCCATCATGCTGCCGTCCGCATAGGCGGTCTTGAAGAACTCATTGAGCTTTTCGGTAAGGTCAGAGCCTTTTCTGAAACCGACGCCGAAATCCTCCTCTTCGGCAACGCCGACCGTGTAGGTAAGATTTTCATAGCTTGTGCCTTCGCCTATCATAGCGCCCGCCATAAGAAGATCTATAACAGCCGCGTCCGAGGTGCCTGCCGCAACCTCCATCAAAGCGTCCGCCTGAGCGGTAACAGCGGTTACGTTATAATTAAGAGCCTTGAGTGCCTTCTCACCGGCAGAACCGGCCTCGGCGGCGAACTTTAAGTCCTTTACGCTCTCAACCGTCTGATATTTGTCCGCTTTATCCTTCGGTACTATAACGACCTGTGTATTTTTGCAGTAAGCGTTGGAAACCGACATTCCGTTTTTAACCTCGTCGGTAATTGTCATACCGTTCCATACGCAGTCGATGCTGCCGGCTTTAAGCTCCATAATCTTGTTATCCCAGTCGATAACAACGAACTCTGCCTCAACGCCTAAGCTCTTAGCAAATGCCTTTGCCATATCCGCGTCAAAGCCGATCCATTCGCCGCTGCCCTTGGTTTCTTCATAATCCATAGGCGCATAGTCGGTTATTCCGATTATAAGCTTGCCTTTTTCCTTGACGGTTTCGCTGTCTGATTTGGTCGCTGAACCGTCGCTTGCCGTGTTTTCCTTGCCGCCGCAGCCTGCAAACGCAAAAAGCATACAAGCGGAAATTAATAATGCCATTATTTTTTTCATTTTCTTCTACCCCTTCGGTATTTATTATTTACATTATACTTTATTTCGATAAAGTTGTAAAGTGTTTTTTTAAAATCTAAGCATTTTTATCCTTAAATGACAAAAATGCTTTAAAGAACGGAATATAACAGGCGAAAATAATTAAATCAATTCGATTATCGCGGCTAAAATTCCTCTTTTTCCGCCGGTTGCGCGGTGGGAATGAAGCTCTGCGCTGTTACAGCAGGTGCAGATATCCGAAATATCCATGTTATTCGGGCTTATTCCGGCATTTATTAAAATCTGCTTATTAGCCTCAGTGAGACTTAACAAATATTTTCCGTTTTCTTTGGGCTTTAAAATTTTGTCAAGCTTTAAATACGAAAGCTTTTTAAATTCATCAGCCACCGGATCGTCGACCTCATAACAGCACTGACCGATATTAGGTCCTATCGCGGCAATAATATTATCGGGATTACAGCCGTATTCATTTACCATCTTTTGAACCGTTATTCTGCCGATTTCCTTTACCGTTCCGCGCCAGCCGGCATGTGATGAGGCGATAACCCTTTTTACCGGATCGCAAAAAAGCAGGGGAGTGCAATCTGCAAAATGGGTGACAAGAGCTATGCCCGGACGGTCGGTTATCATGCCGTCAACGTCGCAAAAAGGCTCTTTGAAAATACCTGCTCCGAGGTCTGCTTCGGTAACGCTTATAACATTGTTTGTATGGGTCTGACGGCTCAAAACGAGGTGAGACATATCAATTCCGACAGCACTACACAGTCTTTTATAATTCTCGAGAACATTTTCGCGGCTGTCCCCATTATTAAAGCTCAAATTCATGGTAGAATACTGCCCGCCGCTTATGCCGCCGAGCCTTGTTGAAAAGGCATGTCTTACGACGCCGCAGGCAGAAAGCTTTGGAAACTGTATATACACAAGGCCGTTATTATTTATTATATCAAGCGTTCGGCTTTCCATATATTCCTCCGTTATTTCTTAGCGTCTATTTGTTCAAGCAGTATTTGCGAATTGCGTATAAAGCCGCTTAAATATTCCTGACCGAGCCTTTCGGAAATTTTCATAAGCGCCTCTTTCATCATGGGCGGACGGGAAATAGGAGAATGGGCGTCGGTTGCGATAAAATTAATAATTCCCTTTTTAATAAGCTTTTCGGCGGTTTTAGAATAAGAATCAATAAAAAGAGAGGAGGCGTTTATCTGGGTCAGTATTTTTTCATCACGAATGAATTTAAGCAGTTTTTTATATCCCGAGGCTTTGTAATACCTTTCAAGGTGAGCGATTATAGGGGTTATACCCATATTGTCTCTAAGCTTTATAATATCCTCAAAGAATCCGCTGTCTATGCAATTGTCGGTAAGCTCCAAAAGAAGATACTGTGATTTATTGAGGCAAAACTTATACACAGACTCGCTTTGACCTATATACCGGTAATAAAGCACCTCGCTGCCGAGATATATTTTCGGCAGTTCGGTTTCGTTTACGGCGTTCATAAGCTTATTATATGATAAGTTAATTCTATTAATGTAATCTTCAAGACTTTCGTCCATTGCGTAAAAGTGCGGGGTTGCGATAACGTGGGTTATACCCTGCTTTTTCATCATATTAAGCAGCGCTAAGGATTCATCAATCGTTTTTGCTCCGTCGTCAACTCCGGGCAGAATATGAGAATGTATGTCGAGTAATATAATGACCGCTCCTTTTATACAATAAAAGGGAGATATAAAATCTCCCGATAGGTGAAAATTTAATACTTATATTTTCCGTTGTAAGAATTATAGTATTTTTTGTAGTAACGTTTTGTACCGTATTCAGAGCCGTTGAGTATGACTCCCAATATATTGATATCAAGCACTTCGGCGCTTGACAGCGCTTTGTGCAGAGATTCATGGGTTGTTATTCCTGCACGTATAATCAGCACCATTCCGTCGCTTTTTTGCCCGATTACCAATGCGTCTGACAAAAGGTTTACGGGTGGCGCGTCAAGTATAACATAATCGTATTTTTCTCTTATATCGGCAAGCAGAGCGTCAAATGCCGGTGTGCTGAAAGCCTCGGTGGCATTCTGCGGGATTGGACCGACCGTTAAAACATCAAGGAAAGGATTATATTTGATGACAGATTCTTCAAAGGTTGAGTCTCCCGATATAATAGTCATCAGGCCTTTTTCGTTGTTAAGCTTCAGTTTATTGTGAATACTGGGTCTATGGGCGTCGGTATCCACAAGAATTACTTTTTTATTTAACTGAGACAGGGATATAGCGGTATTGATAGATGTTGTCGACTTACCTTCCGAGGCATTCGGACTTGAAACGGTGAAAATTTTTTTATGTTCCTTTTCAAGTATGGCTATAAGATTAGTTCTGATACTTTTATATGCTTCAACTACCGCAAAAGGAACTTTTTTCTGTGACGTGACGTTGTTTATAAGCTTGTCCGGTGAAGCGGCATATACCGTTGTTTCCTTATTTCCCACCTGTATAACCGCCCTTCTTTGAATATCCGTACTTATAATAATTTTTGGATTTGGCATTACTGAAATCGGGAATGTTACCAATCAGCATGATATCATAATTATTTTTAATATCGTCCTCATTTTTTATTGTGGTGCTGAAAAGGGAAACGATATAAACCACTGCAAAGCTTAAAATTGCTCCGACAATCGTTGCTACGGCAGTTGTTGAAACGGTCCGCGGATAGGTTTTATGCGCTTTTTCGGCTGTGGTAGTTACCGCTGAGTTTGAATTCGGAATATATTTAAGAATATATTCAGGAACAAGCTCCAAAAAATTATTAACAAGATTTTTGGCTTCCTCGGGAGAAGAAGCGGTGAAAGTTATATCGATAAACAGAGTATCGGTGTTTCTTCTTTTAACGGAAGCATTTCCTAAAAGTTGCTCATATGTATATTTTCCGCCGGTATTAACGGCGAGCTCTTTGTAGATATCGTTTGTTTTTAGAATATCAATAATTGTGTTTGCAAGCTGAAGTGAAGCGGAAATATCCGTACCGCTTACCGATTTTGAAGCTGTGACTTCACTATTATTTGAATCCGCAATGATAGCACCGTTGGTAACTAAAACCGAACCGGTTGCCGAATATTTCGGAACAGCGATAAACTGGCAGTATGAAAAAGCGATAACGGCGCATATTAAACCGGCGACAATAAGCACATATATGTATCTTAATGCCAGCTTTAATAAATGAATTAACGATAAATTATTATTCACAATATACCCCTCTTCGTTCAAACATAATTATTATAACTGATTTTATTTAAATTCGCAACAGTTATTTTTAAGGTTAAAAAAAGAATTATATATTTCATCAAACGAGGTGTATGAATCCTTATAAACTTCAATAATGCAGGAGCCGGTGTAGCCGTTTTTATTGATTGTTTTAAAGAACTTTCCAAAATCAAAACCGCCGTTTCCGGGAAGCAGACAGTCCGATGAAATACTGTGGTCGCTTATGTGATAATGCTTTATGTTTCGGGAAAATTCCTCAATTAAGTCATAAGGGTCATAGCCGCAGCGAATAGACTGTTTAAGGTCAATGCAAAATTCGGCTTCATCTCCTAAAATATCCCGCATCGAGCGGAGAAATTCAATTTCACCCGCGCGGTATCGGACGACGTTTTCCTGCAAAATATCCGCACCGTTTTCGCGGGTTATTTCTTTAAGCCGCATATAGCGCTCACAGTATTCCTCGTCGCTTAATATACCGTTGGGCTTGCCGCCGTGCATGATAATGTACTTTGCGCCTAACATGGCCGCAATTTCGGAATATCGGCGGAATTGATCCTCAGCTTCTCTGTAACGGCGGTCATAATTTGAAAAAATCATAAAGGATTCGGCAAGGGACATTGTCGGGTGGACGGAGGCTACAGTAATTCCGTATTCCTCTTTAATGTCAAGGAGCATGTCTATAAAGCTTTGTTTAAGTTCGCACATTGCGTTAAAGAAAATTTCGGTGTGCTTTATTCCCGCTTTCCCGAGGTTTTCAAGGGAAATTTCGGTTTCAAGCGGGTAAAAGCAGGAGGTCGATACTCCGATATTCATAAATCTGCTCCTTTCCTTTTAATACTGTTCCGCTTGAGGTGTGACATACACGGTTTTGTTGGTTGTGTATATCACCATTCCCGGCTTTGCGCCGTTTGGCTTTTTAACGTATTTTACCGGTGTATAGTCGACCGGCACCTGAGAGGACGAGGCGGCTTTTGAGTTTGCCGCGGCAAGGCAGGCGGCTTTTCTCACGGTTTCGTCTGACACCTGAGCACCGCCGCACATCACGATGACGTGAGAGCCGGGAATGTTTTTAACATGGAACCATAAGTCGTTTTTACCGGCTAAAACCATTGTTATATAATCGTTCTGACGGTTGTTTTTTCCGACTAATATTTTGTACCCCTCTGCCGAGGAATATTCCTTAAACTGCGGTGCGGCGGCTTTTTTCGGCTTGCGCGCGTCGGTTCGTTTTATATATCCCGCCGCCGACAGTTCTTCTCTTATTTCGGCAATTTCCGACAGGGTTTCGCTTCTCGCGATGCTGTCAAGCACCGAATCAAAGTATACAAGCTCCTCGCGGTCGTTTTCGGTAAGCTTTGTTAAGGTCTGCTCGGCGGTATAGGTCTTTTTATAATCTTTAAAATATTTGGCGGCGTTTTTCTGCGGGGAAAGCGCGGGGTTTAGGGGAATCCGTACAGGCTTTAAATCGTCGTAGTAATTCTCAACCTCTGCAAATGAAGCGCCGTTTTCTATTCTGTATAAATTCGCTTTAAGCAGCTCGCCGTAAATTCTCAACGTATCTCTGTTTTCACATTTTTTAAGGTCGTTTAAACGAATCGCAAGCTTTTTTTCGGTGCGGGAGCGCAGATTGCTTACAAGCCTTATAATATCCGACGCAGCATGGCGGACGCGTTCGGCGGTCTCCCTTGCGGTATAAAATTCATCAAGAAGCTCGGAATATCCTTTAAAATATTGTTTTTTAAGCTCGTTTCCGTATTGGCTGATATCGGTATATGAAAAGTCGCGCGGAACACCGTCAGAATTAAAGAGCATAAGCGGAGCGCCGTCGCTTTTTAAATCATTTATTATGGCTTTTAGCGCGTTTTTGAGATTCCCCGAAATTTCCGATTTGTATACCGCCTCGCGGCAGACAAGCGGGGAAAATCCGTCAAGCGTGTCAAGCAAAGCCTTAACTTCATCTCCGCCGTGAGCGTAAACAGCCGTGCAAATTTCATCTGCGCCGACTGATAAAGGATTAAGCTTATTTTGGCTTTCGGGGTATAGGTACAAAGCTCCCGGAAGCACAATGCGTTCGGCGGTTTCGGGGTCGGAATGACGCAGGGAGTCGATTATCCTGCCGTTTTCACCTACAAGTATAATGTTTGTTTTGTTCCCGATAAACTCGGCGATAAGGCGGATTCTGGCTATATCTCCCATTTCGTTTGAAGAAGTAAATGTCAACTCCGCAATTCGCTCAAGAGAGGGTTGAGTAACGCTTATAAGCCTTGCGGCGGAAAGATACTTTCTTATCAGCATGCAGAACATGGGCGGAGACTGCGGATTTTCGTATTTGTTTTCGGTAAACTGAATACGCGCCGCCCCCGGCTTTGCGTTGATAAGCAGTCTTTTTGCAAAGCTCTTTTTACGTAGCAAAAACACCAGCTCATCCTTTGACGGCTGGTAGATTTTATCGACATGAGTATCTGCCGCTGTATTAAGTTCCTCTATGATTTTATGCAGAAAGCCGCCGTCAAACGCCATTTTTATTCACCGTAATTCAAAAGCCTGCCGATATG
Source organism: Clostridiaceae bacterium (assembly GCA_016302625.1). GTDB lineage: Bacteria > Bacillota > Clostridia > Oscillospirales > Acutalibacteraceae > UBA737. Next base: position 1,683 of record JAEDNG010000006.1, on the reverse strand, counting down.
TTCGGAAAGCTCTTTAAAATGCTGATATTCCGTCTTTTTTTCGGGAATACCGTAAAGCGCGTCGGCGCAGGATTTTGCGCGCCGATATTGCTTTTGTATGTAAAAAAAACCGTCCTCGGTTTTAGGATCTACTTTTCCTACATAATAAAAATATTCGGGTACGCTTATTTTGTTTCCCGTAAAAACGGCGGTCATTACCGAGTAAAGCTTGCCGTTTTCGCTTATCGCCGTATCCGAGGTTATTTCAAAACAGTTTGTGATAAGAAACCGCCGCAAATCTTCGGGAGATGTTGTCGGCTGTAATATAAGGAGAGTGTAAGGCTTTTCTTTAAGCCATTTTGCGCGTGAAATTATGCCGGATATGACCTCACCGCCCATGCCGGCAATAATAACAGAATCTGTTTCCGATTTTTCGACTGCCGAAAGCCCGTCGCACAGTCTTAATTCAATTCCGAAAACGCCGGATTTTTGGATGTTTTTTCGCGCGTTTTCAAGCGGTTTTTCGCGGATATCGGTCGCGATAACCCTACTTGCCTTGCCGCTTTTTATAAGCTCTATCGGAAGATAAGCGTGGTCTGTGCCTATATCGCAAACCCTTGCGCCGTCCGGCACAAGGGATGCGATAAGCTTAAGTCTGAGACTAAGCGGCATTATTTGTTTTCAAAGTGGCGGTTGAGCTTTTCGAGAAGCGCGTCACAATCGGTTCCGTGAACCTCGCAAGCCTGCTCAATGCTTTCTCCTCTTGAAGCGGGGCAACCCAAGCAGTGCATACCGATTTCAAAGAAATATTCGGCGGCGGAGCTGTCGATGTCAAGTACCTCTCCGATAAGCATGTCCTTAGTGATTTTCATTTTAAGTCAGTCCTTTTCTTTTTAATTTAGTATTAAAATAATTTGGTATTATTATTCAAATCGGTTCTTTGGTGATTATAAAGCTTTCGGTTGTCCATCGCCCAGACCCTGCCCGAAAAATCATCGGCGGGAGCGGCGGAGACAGCCTCGTGCATTTCGTAAACGCGGGAGTCCATAAGGTCAAGCTCACTTAACAGCTCGGCTTCAATAAACATGGGTCTTACCGCCGCGCCGAACTCAGGCTCGCCGTGGTGGGAGAGCACCATATGCTCAAGCAACATTGCGGTTTTTTTGTTAATGTTAAGCTTTTCGGCGTATTTGTCAATTACCATGGCGCCCATGGCGAGGTGACCTAAAAGGTTCCCCTCGGCTGAATATCCTGTCGCAACGCCGGTATCGGCAACCTTAAATTCGGAAAGCTTTGCGATATCGTGAAGAATAGCGCCCGAAAGCAGCAGCTCACGGTCGATAAAGGGATAGACCCCGCACACACCTTCCGCTAATCTTACAATAGAAAGGGTGTGGAACAAAAGTCCGCCGCGCATCGCGTGGTGCAGCTTAAATGCCGCAGGCCAGTATAGCAGGGAAAGACGGTTATCGTCAAGTATCGCGGTAACAATTTTTTTAAGATCCTCGTCTTTAAAGCCTTCTGCAATTGAATAAAGCTCATTATACATCTGCTCGCCCGAATAATCCGCGGATTTTACAAAATCGCCCGCGTTCACGCCGTCCTCCGGTGTAACATGGCGGATTTTTTCAATTTTAAGCTGGTCCGCGCCCTGATACTGTGATACTATTCCGCGGATTTTAACAAGCTCATTAATTGTGTACT
>JAEDNG010000143.1 GCA_016302625.1 Clostridiaceae bacterium | reverse complement strand
AAGCAGTTCGGTTTCCATTAAAAGTACATCTTGCCGTCGTCAATATCATCGAGCATAAGCTCGCCCATAACGTCAACATCGGTCGGAACGATTATAAAAGTGCTGTTTGCGACCTTACGGATATTTCCGTTATTGGCATAGGCGACGCCGCTTAAAAAGTCGATAATTCTGCGCGAAACGTCGCGGTTTGCGGCTTCAAGATTAAGCACCACGGTTTTTTTCGCGTTCAGATGGTCGGCAATCGAGGTTACATCCTCAAAACGGTCGGGCTTTACCAAAACCACCTGCATCTGCGACTGGTTGAAATTCACGGTCTTTGATTTTCCTCCGCCCACAACTCGCGGTGAGGGTTCGCTGCGCCGAGGTGTAGGGGCCTCGTAAACCGGAGCCTTTTTCGGTTTTTCTGCCGGTCTTTCTTCCTCAATATCCTCAATCTCATCATCGAAATCGTCTTCTTCGGGTATGCTCATTATGTTTTTTATGCTGTCTAAAAGTCCCATTACTATGCTCCTTACATATGTTAATTATATAATTATGTGTAAATCCGTTTTCCGAAAAGCGCCGTGCCGACACGCACGAGGGTTGCCCCTTCTTCGGCGGCAATATCAAAATCGTTTGACATTCCCATTGACAAAACACTCATACTACTATTATCTATATTTTTAGCCCTCATGTCAATAAACAGTTTATACATATTACGGAAATATTTTCGCGCTTCTTCCGGCAAATCGGTTGCGGGCGGTATTGACATAAGCCCCTTTACACTGATATTGGGCAATTTTGCGATTTCAGTGAGCGCGTTTTCGGTTTCTTCCGGAGAAAATCCCGACTTTGAATCCTCGCCGCCGATATTAATTTCAATCAGTACGTCCATTGTTTTTCCGATTTTTCCGGCCTGCTTTGAAATCTCGTTTGCAAGCTTTATGGAATGTACCGATTCTATCATTTCAACCTTGTCGATTATATCCTTGACCTTGTTGGTCTGCAAATGACCGATAAAATGGCTGTGCGCCGGCTTTAAACGGTCGTACTTTGAAAGCAGCTCCTGAACGCGGTTTTCGCCTATATACTCAATTCCCTTGTCTATCGCATAGTTAATCGTGTCCGTATCGACCGTTTTGGTAGCGGCAAGCAGTGTTACCTCGCTCTTATCGCGTCCCGATTTTTTAATTGCCCTTTCAAGCCTTCCGATAACATTTTTATAATTTAAGTCAAACTCCTCAGCTGATAATTTTTCCATCATAGAGATTCTTTCCCTTCACAATAACTTCGTCGTAAAGCCTTAACACCGAGTCGTCCGCCGACTGTTTTTCGCAAATCATATAGCTGTCGTTTGAAAACAGCACGTTGACCTCGACGAACTTCACCTGCATACCTGTTAAAACGTAAACTCCGCGCTTGGAGTCTACTACTCTCAGCGCATTTTTAGAGACCTTAAGACCGTCGTATTCCTTTTTAACCACCGTCATGGGACCCGAGCGCATTGAGGCTAACTCGCTGTTCATTTCATTGCAGGCGAAAAGCACGACCGCCGAGGAGGAGGTTTCGGAAATATTGATTTTTTTAACCGTAACGGGCAGCTTCGGGTACGATTTAACCGAGGTGTAAACCGTGAGACTGTCGCCCTCCTTATAATTAAGGGATTCGTTTATCGTCATTTGAGCCGCGATATACCATTCGTAATCCGAAACAATTTTGCCGATTACGTCCGAGCCTGTTTCCTCCGCCTTTATGCCGTTTAAATATTCGGGGGTTATTCCGTCCAAATTATCGCAGTTAAGCGCCTTTTCATAACCGTCGACCTTTGACACAAAATATCCCGACTGCGCTGCCTTGACCGTGCCCTTTGCCGCAGGCAAGGACGAAGAAAGAGAGGATAATTCCGATTTAAGCGCGTTAAGCTGTGCTGAAAAGTCCGCAGTTTCGCCCATTGCCGCCTGCCGCCTGTTAAGCGAGGAAAGCAGAGCTTCTGAATAATCCGAAAAATTATTGTAGTCTCCGCAAGCCGCGCTTACAATAAGATTATTAAGACATTTTTCGGTTTTCGCGTTTATCATGTCAAGGTCGGCGGCTTCTAAATCGTTGTAGCTTAACATTTCCTCGATATCCGCTATTTTGGCATTTACGGTATCAATTCTGCTTAATGTAATAGAAGCCGACTCGCTGTCGTAAATATTGGCGATAACCCCGTCCTTTGCGACACGGTTACCGTCGCCCACCGTAAAGTGCAGAACCCCGCCGCCCGACGAAGTCACGAGGGCTTCGTTCCTTATAATAAGCCCCGTTATATTAAGTCCGTCCGCCGCTTTATAGTACACGGCGGTTTCGGTTTTTATCGGCTTATAAAAGGCTGATACGCCCTGATGCACGATAAAAACAAATGCCAGTAAAATTATAAATCCCTTCAGCACTGTTGTACCTTTCAAAGCGTACCCTCCTTTTTTATAAAGTTTTCGGCTATTTCCGCCGCTTTTGAGAATATATCCGCATTGTCATCGGCGTAAAGCCAGTGTATTCTGTCATCCCTGTTAAACCAGGTAAGCTGACGCTTTGCATATCGTCTTGTCTGTCTCTTTAAGTTCTCCGCCGCTTCATCGAGAGTACATTTCCCCTCAAAAACCCCAAAAAGCTCCTTATGCCCTATCGCCTGAAAGGCGCCGCCGTTTTTTCGCTCATATGCCTTTTTCGCCTCGTCCAAAAGACCGCTTTTAAGCATTATATCGACCCGCCTGTTTATGCGCTCATAAAGCTTTTCCCTGTCGCGAAAATTTATGCCTATCATGCACGGCTCTATAAGCTCTTCGCCCTTTTTTGAGAGTATATTCTGTTCGGTGATTGTCTTTCCGGTAAGCTTATAAACCTCGAACGCCCTTATTATTCTGCGGCGGTTGTTAGGGTGAAGCCGCGCGGCGCTTTCGGGGTCGAAATCCGCTAATTCTTTAAGCATTTCCTTGGCGCCTATCTCATCAAACCGCTTTTCAAGGCTTTGCCTTAACTCTAAATCGGTCTTTTCTTCGTTAAAGCCGATATTATCGGCAAGGGAGCTTATATATAGTCCCGTGCCGCCTACCACGATAGGCAGCTTTCCCCTGCTTGAAATATCGCTTATGCAATCTCTCGCGGCTTTGACATAATCCGCGACGGAAAAGCAATCCTGCGGCTCTAAAAATTCAAGCAGATGATGCGGAATACCCTGCATTTCTTGCACATCTGGCGCGGCTGACGCGATATGAATACCCTTATAAATCTGCATTGAGTCGGCTGAAACTATTTCGCCGCCGAATTTTTCGGCAAGTCTGATACTTAATGCCGTTTTGCCCGACGCCGTAGGGCCGACTATAAAAAGTGTTTTAATTTTGCTCATTGAATTCTTCCGAACTGCTTTTCAAGCTC
>JAEDNG010000142.1 GCA_016302625.1 Clostridiaceae bacterium | reverse complement strand
TCATAACCGGTCGGTCCGCGGTTCGAGTCCGTGATGGCCCACCAAATAAGCATTTTTTTATATACGGCGGATATTATCCGTCAAATAGTTTTAAATTTAATACCTGAGGAAGGTCGGCTTATATTTGCCGTCTGTCCTCAGGTATTTTTTTACTCTTTATTGTAATTATCTCTGTACCCGTCCGCTTCCGTCTCCTCCGGCTAATTTTTCAACCTCGGATACGGAAACTCGGTTGTAGTCTCCCTCAACCGTATGCTTTAATGCTGACGCGGCGACCGCGAACTCGATGGCGTCCTTTGAGGATTTAGCGTTAAGCAGAGAGTATATCAGTCCGCCGCCGAAAGAATCTCCGCCGCCTACGCGGTCAACGATGTGCAGATGATACTCCTTTGAGAAGTAATAATCCTCGCCGTCATAAAGCATACCCGCCCAGTCGTTGTCGCTGGCGGAAATGGAGCTTCTAAGGGTAATTGCGACCTTTTCAAATCCGAACTTATCCGCTAACTGCTTTGCGACCGATTTGTAGCTTTCCTTATCGAGCTTGCCGCCGTAAATGTCGGTGTTTTCCGCTTCGATGCCGAAAACATCCTTGGCGTCCTCCTCGTTGGAAATGCAGACGTCAACATATTTGCAGAGCTCGGTCATAGCCTTTCTTGCTTCTTCTCTCGTCCAAAGCTTCCCTCTGTAATTTAAGTCACAGGAAATTTTCACGCCTTTTTCCTTAGCGGCGATACAAGCCTGCTTGCATATTTCGACAAGATTTTCACCTAAAGCCGGAGTAATGCCGGTAAAGTGAAACCAGTCGGCTCCCTCAAAAATGCTGTCCCAATCGAAATCAGAGGGCACAGCCTGCTGAATAGCGGAATACTTACGGTCGTAAACGCAGACAGAGCCTCTTTGTGACGCGCCCTTTTCAAGATAGTAAATACCTACTCTTTCGCCGCCTCTTACGATTTTGCTTGTGTCAACCCCGAAATAGCGGAGACTGTTTACCGCCGCCTGACCTATCGCATGCTTAGGCAGCTTTGTAACATAAACGCTGTCAAGACCGTAATTGGCCAGTGAAACCGCGACGTTTGCTTCCCCGCCGCCAAAGGTAGCCTGCATCTGGTCGTTCTGAAAAAAGCGGTAATATCCGTTGGGGGCGAGTCTTAACATTAATTCACCGAAGGTAACAACTTTCATGTTCTTATCTCCTTTACCAAAGCTGCGGCCTCAGCCGTCATTTTCTCAATTTCATCGAATTTTCCGCCTGAAATCTTATCTGACGGTACCATCCAGCTGCCTCCGCAGGCGAACACCGCCTTGCAATTTAGATAATCAGCGAGATTTGAAATATTAATTCCGCCGGTCGGCATAAAGCGAACACCGGTATACGGTGCGGACATAGCCTTAATCATTTTAACTCCGCCGGCCGCCTCGGCAGGGAAGAATTTCAGGTATGTAAGACCTAAAGCAAGACCCTGCTCGACCTCGCTCGGAGTGCAGACGCCGGGTATCACGGGATAGCCTTTTTCGATACAATGCTTTACAACCTCGGGATTAATTCCGGGACTTACAATGCACTTTGCCCCCGCCGCTATCGCTTTGTCGGCCTGCTTAGCGGTGAGTACCGTTCCGGCAATTATAAGCATGTCGGGATATTCTTTTGAAATAAGTCTTATGGCTTCCTCGGCGGCGTCGGTGCGGAAAGTAATCTCGGCACAGTTTATACCGCCTTTTCTGAGCGCTCCGGCAAGCTTTACCGCGTCTGCCGCATTATCGATTTTAACAACCGGGACCACTCCGGTATCGGATATTTCCTTTATAAGTTTATCCATATTTTCCTCCTTTTGTTTCACAATGCGAAACAGCGTTTCATAATTACAATTTAATTCTATCACTTATTCTTTCGATGTCAAGAGTTATTTGCAAATTGGGGGCAAATGTGTTAAAATCTTAATGATTTAAGAAAGAAGGAATTTATAAATGGCTGAACAGTCCTCGGTGCAATCGGTTGAAAGAACCTTTGCAATAATTGAATTGCTCTGTAAAAACGGTGAGCTTGGCATAACCGAGCTGTCCGCAGCGTCGGGTCTTAACAAGGCTACGGTTTTCAGACTGCTGTCGACTCTTGTAAAGTTAGGTTATGTAAGAAAAAAGACGTCATCGGAAAAATATACGCTTACCCTTAAATTTTTAAAGATATCGTCGGACACACTTTCAAAGACCGATATTAGGCGCTATGCGAGACCGTTTCTGGAGGAAATACCGAAGATTACCGGGGAGACTGTTCATCTGGTAGAACGGAGCGGAAACGAAATAATATATATCGATAAATTTGAATCTGCGCAAAACTCAATACGCATGGTATCAAGAATAGGGCTTTCACTGCCCATGATTTACACGGCGGTGGGAAAGGCAATTATGGCTCGGCTTGACAATACGGAAATCGATAAAATCTGGAATACGACCGACATTGTCAGAAAAACCGACAAGACTATAACCGATTTGAAGATTTTTAAAGAAGAAATAGAAACCGTGCGTAAAATCGGCTATGCCGCCGACAGAGAAGAAAATGAAGAAGGAGTGTGCTGCGTTGCGGTGGCTCTGCCCGATCTGTCCGGAGATTACCGTTACGCTTTCAGCGTATCCGCTCCTGCGTCCCGAATGAGTGGGGAAAAAATTAAGGAAATAGGGAGCCTTGTAATCGAAACAGGTAAAAAAATCACCGAATACGGCGGATAAGTTCTTCCGCAAGCGTTAAAATAAATAAATAAACTATTATTACTCATAATAATTTATATAATATCAACCGATTTTTAAAAATAAGGACGAAATAAAGAATTTTTGAAAAATAATTCTTTATTTTTGCGGGAAAAATTGATATAATGATATGGATACTTATCGGATTATCCGTTAAGTACGGACAAGTTAACAATGGATTTTTTCCATAAAAAAATTAGGAGGTTGATTCTTAATGAGTCACAAGTACGTCTACCTTTTCAGCGAAGGCAACGCAAATATGCGTGAGCTTTTAGGCGGTAAGGGCGCAAACCTTGCAGAAATGACCAATATCGGTCTTCCCGTTCCGCAGGGCTTCACCGTAACCACCGAAGCCTGCACGCAGTATTACGAGGACGGCAGAAAAATTAACGATGAAATCCAGTCACAGATTATGGAATACATCGACAAAATGGAAGGCATCACCGGTATGAAGTTCGGTGATAAGGAAAACCCGCTTCTCGTTTCTGTTCGTTCGGGCGCCCGCGCGTCAATGCCCGGTATGATGGATACCATTCTTAACCTCGGTCTTAACGAAGAGGTTGTTGAGGTTATGTCCGCTAAATCAGGCAACCCCCGCTGGGCTTGGGACTGCTACAGAAGATTTATTCAGATGTATTCCGACGTTGTTATGGAAGTCG
>JAEDNG010000141.1 GCA_016302625.1 Clostridiaceae bacterium | reverse complement strand
CAGTTAGCCCAGAGAATGTTATCAAGCGAGGCGGGAATTAAGAGCGAGAGGCTCAGAACCGGCGAGCTTGACGACGACGAGTGGACAAGACTCGCTCAAGCGGGCGACGCGCTTTCAAAGGCGGATATTTATTTTGACGAAACCTCGTCTATTACCGTTCCCGAAATGAAAGCAAAATTAAGGCGCATGAAAAAGGTCGACCTTGTGGTTATTGACTATTTGGGTCTTATGCGTTCCGCTCGGCAGATTGACAACCGCGTTCAGGAAATTTCGGAAATCACGCGCAACCTTAAAATCATGGCAAAGGAGCTTAAGGTTCCGGTTATCGCCTGCGCCCAGCTTTCCCGCGGTACCGAGACAAAGGGAAAGTCGCACAAGCCCGCGCTTTCGGATTTAAGAGATTCGGGCTCTATCGAGCAGGACGCAGATATCGTGCTTTTCCTTTACAGAGAAGCGTATTACGATAATGAAAAGTCCGACGACGAGGACAGGAGCGATACTTCAAAGGCAGAATGTATTGTAGCGAAAAACCGTCACGGTGAAATCGGCTCCATTGACCTGCATTGGGACGGTCAGTACACAAGATTTACTTCGGTGGACGTGTTCAGATAATGGAAAGCTTGGTTTTAAAGGCAATAGAGCGTTATTCGCTGATAGACAAATCGCATAACGTTACCGTGGCGCTTTCGGGCGGCGCGGATTCGGTCTCCCTGCTTAACGTACTTGTTTCACTTAAGGACAAGCTTAATATAAATGTTTCTGCGGCTCATCTCAATCATATGATAAGAGGGGAAGAGGCCATTCGCGACGAGGAATTCGCAAGAATTTGCTGTGAAAAACTCGGCGTACCCTTTTTCTGCGAACGCATTGACGTTCCAAAATACGCAAAGGAGCATAGACTTAGCCTTGAAGCGGCGGCAAGAGAGGTAAGATACTCCTTTTTACGTAGGGTAAACACAGGAGTTGTCGCAACAGCCCATACCGCGAGCGACAGCCTTGAAACGGTTATTTTCAATTTGGCGCGCGGTTCTTCCCTTAAAGGACTTTGCGGAATACCCGCAAAAAGGGATATATTTATCCGCCCTTTAATACTCTGCACCCGCGCCGAGGTTGAAAAGTACTGCGCCGAAAAGGGTCTCAAATACGTTACCGACAGCACCAATCTTTCGGACGATTATACGAGAAACCGTATAAGGCACAATTTTATCCCGGTTTTAAAGGAGATTAACCCCGCCGTGGAAAAAGCTGTGTCGAGAACCGTCGAGGGGCTTTTGGAGGACGAGCGGTTTTTATCCTCTTTGGCTGATAAGTTTTTGTCCGAAAACGTTAATGACGGATTATTAGATGTTTCTCTACTGCCTGACCCTGCGGTTGCCAAAAGAGTTATAAAAAAATTTACCGAAACCGCTGTCGGTGGGATAACGCTTGACAATCGTCATATACTGGAGATTTACGGAATTTGTAAAGACGGCGGCAGGGTAAGTCTCCCGGGTAATATGTCGGCGGCTGTGAAGAACGGACTGCTCAGTATTGAAAAAAACGGCATACATTCCGGCTCAAAACACACTTACAGGGTCGAAACGGACTGCCGAATTAACGATTTGTTTACAAACGGCGAAAAAATTAATAATTTGTTATTAAAAAATTCGCTTGACTGTGATAATATTATAGGAAAATCGGTAATCAGAACAAGAATGCCGGGCGACAGCATAAGACTTGCCGGAAAAGGCTGTACAAAATCCCTTAAAAAGCTTTTTAATGAGCTTAAAATTCCGCAGGACGAACGGGATACGCTTCCTGTCATGGCGGACGATAAGGGTGTTGTATGGATTTACGGAGTCGGAGTTGCCGCAAGGTGTGCGGTTACAAAAAAAACCGAGCGCGTTATGATTATTAACGCGTCAGATGTGCAAAATATTACGGATTAAGGGGCTGAACAAAATTGTCGCTTGACAAAGACGTTGAAAAAGTTTTAGTGACCAAGGAAGAAATAGGGCAGATATGCAAGCGGTTAGGCGAGCAGATATCGATGGATTACGAGGGCAAAAACCTCCTGCTTGTAAGCGTGCTTAAGGGCGCGGTCGTCTTTATGGCGGATCTTATGCGGAGCATCACCTGTGATTGTAAGATCGACTTTATGGCGGTTTCGTCATACAGCGGAACAAAAACAACCGGTGTTGTAAAGTTTAAAAAGGATCTGGATATAAACCCCGACGGCTGTGACATACTTTTAGTCGAAGATATTCTCGATTCGGGAATAACCCTTGCTTATCTTAAAAACGTTCTGATGGACAGAAACGCCGCGAGTATCAAGGTATGCGCGTTTCTTGACAAGCCCGCTAACCGTCAGGCAGATATAAAGGCGGATTATGTGGGCAAGGTAATACCGGATGAATTCGTTATCGGGTACGGTCTCGATTACGATGAAAAATACAGAAATTTGCCTTACGTCGGCGTTTTATCGCCTAAGGTTTACGCCGGAAAATAGGAAAGGAGCTTTTCCCTTGAACAAGAATTTTAAAAATGTGCTTTTGTTTATCGGGATACCGATTGTATTCATAATTTCGATACTCGCGGTTTCTCAGCTTTCAAAAAGCACGGTGGAAACAAAGTATTATGAGATTGTCGACATGATAAAGTCGAACGAAATCTCGGAATATCAGCTCAATCTTTACAGCGGTGAGTTGATTTACACCAAGCGTGACGACGGTAAAAAATACCGTTACACCGTCGCTGAGCCGTCGATTTTTTATAACGACGTAAGCGAATCAGTTTCCAAGATAAACGAGGAAAACGCGGGAACCGACAAAATAATCAAATACGATTATAAGTCCGGCGGACAGACGGCGTGGCTCATGAATCTGCTTCCGACTCTCATTATAATTGCGGTCATGGTGCTTTTCTGGGTATTTATTATGAAGCGCATGAACGCGACCATGGGAACGGACAAGACCATGGGCTTCGGCAAGGCAAAGGTCAGAAAAGACGACGGCAGAAAAAAGACCACCTTTGCGGATGTTGCGGGCGCGGACGAGGAAAAAGAGGAAATGGCGGAGATCGTCGATTTCCTTAAAGACCCCAAAAAGTATAACGAGCTGGGTGCTAAAATCCCCAAGGGCGTTTTGCTTGTAGGCCCTCCGGGAACAGGTAAAACCTTGCTTGCGCGCGCGGTTGCGGGCGAGGCGGGCGTACCGTTTTTCTCAATTTCCGGCTCCGACTTTGTTGAAATGTTCGTCGGCGTCGGCGCTTCTCGTGTGCGCGATTTGTTCGGCGAGGCTAAAAAGGAAGCTCCGGCTATTATCTTTATCGACGAAATCGACGCGGTCGGTCGTCAGCGCGGTGCGGGCTTAGGCGGCGGTCACGATGAGCGCGAGCAAACCCTAAACCAGCTGCTTGTTGAAATGGACGGCTTCGGTGCCAACGAGGGCGTT
>JAEDNG010000140.1 GCA_016302625.1 Clostridiaceae bacterium | reverse complement strand
AAGCTGTTTTTAAGGGTAATAATTGTATTGTATTCCGCGCCCTTTTTCTCTGCAGCGTATTTGCGCGCAACCTTTATAGCGCACTCATTAGCCTCCGCGCCCGAGTTTGAGAAGAAAACCTTTTTCATTCCTGTGCGATTGCAGAGCATTTCCGCTAAATCGGCGGCGGGCTTTGTGAAATACAAATTAGAGGTGTGCTGAATTTTATTTAACTGCTTATTTACGGCGTTTATCCAGTCATTATCCGCCGCTCCGAAGGTGTTTACGGCAATACCCGTACCTAAATCTATGTAATCTTTGCCCGCCTCGTCCTTTAAAACAGAGCCTTTACCCTCGCTTATAACAATAGGAAAGCGGGCATATGTAGAGGCAATAAATTCGCCGTCCTTTTGCTTAACGTTCATCGTTCTTGTCTCCCGTAACCATAGTACCCGCGCCCTCGTCGGTAAGGGTTTCAATAAGTAATGCGTGCGGCACTCTGCCATCTAATATAATCACCTTATTAACCCCGCGGTGTATAGCCTCAATACAGCACTCCACCTTGGGTATCATGCCGCCCGAAATCGTACCGTCCCTAAAGAGCGCCATAGCTTCTTCAATATCGATACAGGGAATAAGCGAGTCGGGATCGTTCTTATCCCGCAAAATACCCTCAATATCGGTCATGGTAATAAGTCTTTCCGCCTGCATAGCACCTGCTATGTAAGCGGCGGCGGTGTCGGCGTTTATATTATATACATTTCCGTCCCCGTCACAGCCGACGGTTGAAACAACAGGGATATAATCGTGTTCTAAGAGGTCGATAATCGGCTCAACATTCACCTTGGTGATTTTTCCGACAAAGCCTAACTTTTCATTTTTAGGCACAGCCTCGATCATATGTCCGTCCATACCCGAAATGCCCATAGCCTTGCCGCCCTTTATTTCAAGAAGGTTGACAAGGCTTTTATTAATCTTACCCGCAAGCACCATCTGCACGATATCGGCAGTTTCTTTATCGGTCACGCGAAGTCCGTCCACAAAAACCGATTCCTTACCGATTTTTTTAAGCATATCGGTAATTTCGGGTCCGCCGCCGTGTACCAAAACAACCTTTACACCGATAAGAGAAAGAAGCACTATGTCCTCCATTACCTGTTGTTTTAGCTCCTCGTTTATCATGGCGTTGCCGCCGTACTTGATAACGACTATTTTTTTATAGTATTTCTGAATATAAGGCAGCGCCTGAGTTAAAACCTCGGCACGCTGCGCGTTTGAAAGCTCAAGCGCCATTTTTATCACGTCCTATAGTCACCGTTTATTTTAACATAATCGTAGGTAAGGTCACAGCCCCACGCGGTAGAGGAAAATTCACCCGAATTAAGAGCTACCAAAATCTCTATCTCATTTTCAAGCAGAATTTCCTTTGCCTTTTCCTCGCTAAAAGGTATGCCGGCCCCGTTTTCACAGACCGCGATTTCTCCCATTGCAGATTTAAAGGAAACTTCTATTTTATTTACATCTACATCTGCTCCCGAATAGCCTATCGCGCAAAGCACGCGGCCCCAGTTAGCGTCAGCGCCGAACATCGCCGCCTTTGTAAGGGAGGAACAGATAACCGATTTAGCCACGGTTTTTGCGGTTTGCATATTCTCCGCGCCCGAAACCTTACATTCAATAAGCTTGGTCGCGCCCTCGCCGTCCCCCGCAATTCTGCGGCAAAGATAGACCGTCACGGTGTTAAGGGCTTTCATAAAGGTATTAAAAGCCTCGCCCTCGGCGGTGATTTCCTCATTTTCCGCCATGCCGTTTGCAAGCAGTGTCACCATATCGTTAGTGGAGGTGTCACCGTCAATGCTTATCATATTAAAGGTGTTCTGAATATCGGTTGACAGCGCCTTTTTAAGCATTTCGGCACTTATAGCGCAGTCGGTTGTCAGAAAGACAAGCATTGTCGCCATATTCGGGTGAATCATACCCGAACCCTTTGCGATACCGCCGATTTTACACTCCTTGCCGCCGATATTAAAGGATACGGCAACCTCTTTTATTTTAGTGTCGGTGGTCATAATGCCCTCCGCCGCCTGTTCGCTTCCGTTTTCCGAAAGTGACAAAACAAGCTCGGGTATACCGTTTTTAAAAGGTGCAATATCAAGAGGCTGACCTATAACACCTGTCGAAGCTACCACAATATCCTCAGCAGGGATATTAAGCTCCTTGCCTAACAGCTCACAGGTCTGCTCTGCAATTTCAATACCGTTCGCGTTGCAGGTGTTGGCGTTTCCGCTGTTGCAGATTATAGCTTTAGCAAAGCCGTCCTTAATATGCTCCTTTGTAACGGTAAGCGGCGCACCCTTTACAAGGTTTGTTGTGTAAACTGCGGCGGCGGTCGCCCTTTTTTCGCTGTAAATAAGTGATAAATCGCGTTTTGTGCGGTTTTTCCTTATTCCGCAGTGTACCCCTGCCGCCTTAAAGCCCTTTGCGGCGCAAACGCCGCCCGAAATTATTTCCATTTTTTTGCTCCTATAATTTATAATTCAAGACCTGTGGTTTTATTTACGCCCATTACTATGTTCATACACTCGACCGCCGCGCCCGAAGCGCCCTTGCCGAGGTTGTCATAGCGGGATATAAGCAAAATTCTCTCTTCATTGCCCGAGACCGAAATTTCCATACTGTCCTTGCCCGTAAGCTTATTTGCCGAGACAAAACCGCTCTCGTCAAAGTCCTCTTTGTACTTTACAACAGAACTGTTGTATTTTTCCTTGTATACCTTTTTGATATCCTCTGCCGTGCCGTTTATCTGACCTTTAAAAAGCGGAACTGTAACTGTCATACCGCTGTAAAAATCGGCTACTATTGGGGAGAACATCGGCGCATTTTGAAGTCCGCAAACCGCCGTCATTTCGGGGAGATGCTTATGCTTTTGCGCTATTCCGTACTGTCTCGGTGCGGATAACAGCGGGTCTCTGTCCGCACTTTCATACTCGGCGATCATTTTTTTGCCGCCTCCCGAATACCCCGTTACCGAAAAACAGGTGAGTAAAGCGTCTTTACTTAAAATTCCTACCTCAATAAGCGGAAAAACAAGGGAGATAAAGCCGCTTGCGTGACAGCCGGGAACGGCTATGCGCTTAGAAGCCGCTATTTTTCGCTCCAGTTCCGCCGATAATTCGGGAAAGCTGTATGCCCAGTCAGGGTTTGTGCGGTGGGCGGTCGAGGTGTCGATTATAACCGTGCTGTCATTTTCAACAAGCGACACCGCCTCTACTGCCGCCGCGTCGGGCAGGCAAAGAAAAGCTATATCCGCGCTGTTTATCGCCGCTTTTCTTGCATTTATATCTTTTCTTAGCTCCTCGGAAAGCCTTATAAGCTCAATATCCTTGCGGCTTTCAAGTCTTTCATAAATTCTTAGTCCCGTAGTGCCCGCGCTGCCGTCAATAAAAATTTTAGTCATTTGCCAAAAACTCCGTTATATATT
>JAEDNG010000139.1 GCA_016302625.1 Clostridiaceae bacterium | reverse complement strand
AACTATATTTTTCTCCTGCGAAAAGCCCTCGAAAGGGCGGGATACGGCTATGTGCCGGTAATTTCCTTAAATTTGGGCGGACTTGAAAAGCACCCGGGCTTTAAGCTTACCGTGCCTATTCTCCACCGACTGTTTTACGCCATAATTTACGGCGATATGCTGATGAACCTTGTCAATCAGTGCAAGCCGTATGAGATAAATAAGGGCGAGACCGAACAGCTTGCGGACAAGCTTACTTTTGAGCTTGCCGACAAAATGCAGTCGGAGGGCGTCTCATTTAAAAAGGTTAAAGAAAACTGTAAAATGTTGCTTCGCCGTTTTGCCGAAATACAGCGCAAGGAGGAAGTCAAGGTTAAGGTCGGCGTGGTAGGGGAGATATACGTTAAGTATTCGCCCCTCGGAAACAACAATCTTGAGCAGTTTTTGCTTGACGAGGGCGCGGAGGTAGTAGTTCCGGGGCTTCTTGATTTCTTTATGTACTGTATCGTCTCAAATATAACGGATATTTCGCTATATGGACTTCATAAACTGCGTAAGCCGGTGCTTGATTTTGTATTTAATTATCTTGTAAAACAGCAGAACGAGATTATCGCGCTTATGAAGGAGGACGGAAATTTCGCACCTCCCACGCCGATAACGCATACAATGGAATTGATACAGGATTTTATGGGACTAGGCACAAAGATGGGCGAGGGCTGGCTTTTGCCTGCCGAAATGCTTGAGCTTAACGACGAGGGTGTGCATAATATTGTCTGCACCCAGCCGTTCGGCTGTCTGCCGAATCATATCTGCGGCAAGGGTATGATGAAGCCGCTTAAAGAAAAAAATCCCGATATGAACATTGTAGCTATCGATTACGATTCGGGCGCGTCAAAGGTAAATCAGGAAAACCGCATTAAGCTTATGCTTGCAAACGCGCGCGCCAATTTAGCGGAAAAAGAGCGCGAAAACGGCTTTTTACCGCAAAGCGAAGAAAAAAATTTTGCAAAAACACTTGACAAAGCGGAAATTTAGTGGTATTATATCGTCAACAAAGAAAAACCTATGATTAAGAAGAGTAGCTTTACTTGA
Source organism: Clostridiaceae bacterium (assembly GCA_016302625.1). Taxonomy (GTDB): domain Bacteria; phylum Bacillota; class Clostridia; order Oscillospirales; family Acutalibacteraceae; genus UBA737. The sequence goes on along the minus strand of JAEDNG010000139.1, from coordinate 2,394 downwards.
AACCCAAAGAGAGCGGTTGTCGGTGGAAATGCCGCGGCGGAGAGTATTGTGAATGGACTTATGAGGGCGGCCGAAAGCATTTTTGTGAGTAGCAGCCGACGGGATCCGTACCCGTTATCCGAACGGCTTACATATCGGTGTAAGAAATGAGCGGTCGGTTTTACCGGCAACTTGGGTGGTACCGCAGGAATTTTAAGTCTTGTCCCATATTTTATGGGATAAGGCTTTTTTTGATTTTGGAGGAAAATTTATGATTTTATTAACCAAACGATGGCGTGCTTCTCTTTAATAAAAAAATCATATTAAAATATTTTTAAGGAGAAAATCATCATGAAAAACATTAAAAAAATCATCGCTTTTGTAGTAACCTTAACACTTGTATTTGCTTTCGCGGGCTGCGGCTCTAAAGACGGCTCTTCTGATACTTCTAAAAAACAAACCATCGGCATTATTCAGTTCGGCTCACATGCATCTCTTAATAACTGCTATGACGGCATTATGAAGGGACTTAAAGATAACGGAATCAATGAGGAAGACTACAATATTGAGTATGTCAACAGCAACTTTGACGCGAGCGTTTCACAAACTCAGGCTAACAACCTCGTAAACAAGAAAGCCTCTGTTATTATCGCGATTGCAACCCCCTCGGCGGTTGCCGCTGCAAATGCCGCCGCTGATAACGGTGTTCCGGTCGTATACTGTGCGATTACCGACGCTACCGTAATGGAAAATTACGAAAACGTCACAGGTTCTTCGGATATTCCGAACTTTGAAAAGCAGCTCGAGGTCGTTACAGGTTTTATGAATAAGACCGCGCTTAAAATCGGCGTGCTTTACTCAACCGAGGAATCAAGCTCTCCCGTTCAGGTGGAAAGCCTTAAGGAAGCTGCTAAGAAGTACGATGGAATGGAAATACTCGACTCCGCCGTTGCCGATATTAACACTATCGACGCTAAAACAAACGAGCTTATCGGCAGAGGAGTAGACTGCTTTGTAAACCTGCTTGACAACACGGTTGTCGGCAAGCTTGAAACAAACATACTTCCGATTACAAACGAAAAGAAAATCCCCGTTTTCGGCTCTGAAATCGAGCAGGTAAAGGTCGGCTGTGCGGCGAGCGCTTCTATTGACTATATCGACGTAGGCGCGTCCGCGGGCAAAGCGGCGGCGGAAATCTTAGGCGGCAAGAGCGCGTCGGATATTCCGGTAGCCTACATCACCGAGCCTACAAACTATTATAACAGCAAGGTCTGCGCAGAACTCGGACTTACCGTTCCGACATCTGTTACGGCAGAGGACGTTGCGAAATAATTAAATTGAAGCTTTATAGCGCGGCGAGCAAAATTCGTCGCGCTGAAAATATTTTAAAAAGGGAAATGTGATATGCTTTTCTTTGCCACCACTATTGACGGACTGCAAATGGGACTTTGCTTTGCGGTTTTGGCGCTCGGCGTTTATATATCCTATTCTATTCTTGATTTTCCGGACCTTTCGGTTGACGGTACCTTTCCGCTCGGCGGTGTTGTCTGCACGATTTTAATGCTGAAGTTAGGCATTCCTGCCTTGCCCGCAATACTTTTAAGTTTTTTTGCAGGTCTTGCGGCGGGCGCGGCGACGGGTGTTCTGCACGTTAAGTTCAATATTTCAAAGCTGCTTTCGGGAATTATAGTTATGACCGCGCTTTTGTCGGTCACCTTAGCCCTTACAAAGCTGCTTACAAGAACGGGACTTACCACAACGATTTTCTCTTTCAGGAGCGAGAATTTGAGCGGCATTTTCAGCGGCAAGGCGGCAGGACTTTTGGGTACTGCAAACCGCGACTATATGATACTTATAATCGAGCTGGTTTTCGTAATTTCGGTCAAAATAATTATAGATTTGTTCCTTAAAACAAAGCTCGGATATATGTTAAGGGCAACGGGCGACAACGAAATGCTGGTAATTTCCTTAGGTAAGGACAGCGGCAGCTATAAAATTTTAGGTATCGCCCTTGCAAACGGCTTTGTTTCAATGTCGGGCGCTTTATATGCCAATCTTTTTTCGCAGTACGACAATTCCTGCGGCAGCGGTAAGGTCGTAATGGCTTTAGCCTCGGTAATTATCGGTTTGGCGGTATTCTCGAATATTCGATTTATGAGCGATACCACATCGGTTATTTTGGGCGCGGTGATTTATTCGCTCTGCCTTAATTATCTGGTGCTGGTCGATACCAACGGTATATATTTAAAGCTTTTAAACGCCGTTATGTTCGCGCTTATTCTTATTTTCAACGACAAAACCTCGAGCTTTGTTTCAAGGCGCAGCAAGCTAAAAGGGGGAACGGCAAAATGTTAGAGCTTAAAAATATTTCTAAAATATATAACCCCGGGACGGTAACAGAGCTTTGCTTGTTTG
>JAEDNG010000138.1 GCA_016302625.1 Clostridiaceae bacterium | reverse complement strand
GGGCGATGCACGGACTTTGCAGCTTGCCTATTGACCGTGAAAACAACCGCGAGGCGGCAAAAACCATAATTGAAGCGGCGAGATTATTAAAGGACGATAAATGCTCTGTGGGGCTTTTTCCGGAGGGCTATGTAAGCAAAACCTGCGAACTTAAAGAATTTCGCAACGGTTCGCTTAAAATCGCTTACAGAGCTGAGGTGCCTATTGTCGTCTGCGTTATAAATAATACCCGCGCAATACCGAAGCGCATGTTTTTAAGGCATACCGATATTGAATTAAGGGTTTTAAGCGTGATTTATCCTGAGGAATACAAAAGCATGACTACCGTTGAGCTCGGAAATATAATTCATGCTCAGATGAGCGAGGAGCTTGAAAAAATAAGAGGAAAACAGTAATAAACGCAGATCCCGAGGTCTATACATAAGGTGTATGTCCGCGGGATTTTTATTTTATGTTAAAACATATTGGTAATTGACTTTAGGAAGTGTATATTGTAAAATATACTTGATATAAATTTGCTTTGCGGCGGAATGGAGAATATCATGGAACCGGTTTATAAACGTATACTTTTAAAGCTCAGCGGCGAGGTTTTAGCTGGTGAAAAAGGCGTGGGAATTGACTTTGACAAGGTGCTTGAGGTTTGTGCAAGCGTAAAAACCTGTGTGGATATGGGCATTCAGGTTGCGATAGTTGTCGGCGGAGGCAACTTCTGGAGGGGGCGCTCAAGCGGCAAAATGGACAGGACAAGAGCCGACCACATGGGCATGCTTGCGACCACCATCAACTCGCTGGCGCTTGCGGACGCTCTTGAACAGTTAGGGGTTACCGCCCGTGTTCAGACCGCGATTGAAATGCGCCAGATTGCAGAGCCTTATATAAGAAACAGGGCGGTGCGCCATCTCGAAAAGGGCAGAGTAGTAATCTTCGGCTGCGGAACCGGAAATCCGTTTTTCTCGACCGATACCGCCGCGGCGCTAAGAGCTGCCGAAATCGGCGCGGACGTTATATTTAAGGCGACAAATGTTGACGGAGTTTACGACAGCGATCCGAAAACAAATCCGGATGCCGAGAAGTTTGACGAGCTTTCGCATTTAGATGTTCTGCAAAAGGGACTCCATGTTATGGACAGTACGGCGGCTTCGCTTTGCATGGACAACGGAATTAAAATCCTTGTTTTCAACCTTGACAAACCGCAGAATATTGTCGACGCCGCAACAGGTAAGCATATCGGAACGATAGTTAAATAAAATAGTATTAAGAACGGAGGCACATTTATGAAAGAACTGCTTAAAAATACTGAGGAGAAAATGAACAAAACCGTCGGAGTTCTCGAAAGAGATTATAAGTCGATAAGAGCGGGACGCGCAAACGTCTCGGTGCTTGACCGTGTGACGGTCGATTACTACGGCTGTCCGACTCCGATTCAGCAGATGGCGGCGGTGTCGGTTCCCGAGCCTCGCATACTGATGATCCAGCCGTGGGACGCGAGCACCTTAAAGGATATTGAAAAGGCGATTTTAACCTCGGACATCGGAATCAATCCGCAGAATGACGGCAGGGTGATTCGTCTTTCATTTCCGCCGCTTACCGAGGAACGCCGAAAGGAAATCGTAAAGGAAGTCCGCAAGACCGCAGAGGACAACAAGGTTGCCGTGCGAAACACACGCCGCGACGCGATTGAAAAGCTGAAGGCGCTGAAAAAAGCCAACACTATTACCGAGGACGATGTAGCGGACGGCGAAAAGCAGATTCAGAATCTGACAGATAAATACTGCAAGGAGATAGACGAGCTTGCAGCACTTAAAGAAAAGGAAATAATGGAGATTTAATACGGAATTCGTAATGCGGAATTCGGAATTATTCTGATAATTAGGCGGGCAAATAATCTGTCCGCTTTTTTTGAAGTAGGTGTAATATTTTGCCGTTATTTAAGAAAAAAGAAAAGGCTGAAAGAAAGCTGCCCGAGCACATCGCCATAATAATGGACGGTAACGGTCGCTGGGCGAAAAAACGCGGACTTCCGCGCTCCGCGGGTCATGTTGCGGGAGCTAAAACCTTTAAAACCATAGCTCGGTACTGCAATAAAATAGGGCTTAAATATCTTACGGTCTATGCTTTTTCGACCGAAAACTGGAAAAGACCTAAAGAGGAAGTCGACGGTATAATGAATTTACTTCGCGACTATTTAAAGGACGCGGAGAATTTCAAGGAGGAAAATATCCGCGTTAAATTTATCGGCGACCCGACCCCTCTTGCCGACGATATTAAAGAGCTTATGAAAAAGGACGAGGACGGCTCTAAGGACGCGACGGGGCTTAAGCTTAACATCGCAATAAATTACGGCGGCAGAGATGAATTGGTGCACGCGGTTAAGGCTATAATTAAAGAGGGTATTCCGGCGGAGGAAATAACCGAACAGACTGTATCCGACCGGCTTTACACAGCGGGTATGCCCGACCCCGATTTTATTATAAGACCGAGCGGCGAATACCGGACGTCAAATTATCTTTTATGGCAGTCGGCATATGCCGAATACTGGATTTCGGACGTTTTATGGCCGGATTTTACACAGAAGCATCTTGAACAGGCGATTGATGACTACAACCGCCGCAGCCGCCGTTTCGGCGGAGTTTAATGAGGTGACTAACCTATGAAAACAAGAATTATATCGGGAATTGTGCTGGCGCTTATCGTGGCAGGGGTGCTGGCTCTCGGAATATATGTAAGTCCGCTTTTTATCACCTTTTTTATCGCCCTTATTGCGGCGGCGGCGGTTTACGAGCTGCTTCATAACGCGGCAGGCATTAAATCCAAGGCGGCGCTTATAGGGGCGTGCGTCTTTTCGGTGCTTTTCGTTGTGGGAGCGGATGAGAATTTACAAGGTTTAATATATTCATTTTTCCCCTATTCCGCGGATACAGTAGTATCCCAATCAACGAAATTTTACAATTATTGGTCTTACGGTTTTTCGGGTCTTATTATACTCTATTTTATCTTTGCGGCAATAGTTATTCTCAAAAATCATAAGGATTTCGGTTTAGCGCAGATTGCCGCACTATTCGGATTTCCGCTACCCTACGCCTATGCATTTAGCTGTTTGGGCGGTATAATTTCGCATATGGACGGCATTTTCTATCTGCTTTTGCTCCTTAATTTTTCCAGCGTTTGCGATATGGGGGCTTATTTTGTGGGCAGTGCGATAGGAAAGCATAAGCTTTGTCCCGAAATCAGTCCTCACAAAACGGTTGAGGGCGCTGTGGGTGGAATTTTGTCGAGCATTGTCGTATCCCTTATTTTGGTTTTCGCCTTTTCGGTGACCGAAAAGCTTTTAGCCGCCCTTCTTTTAACCGTTCCTTTCTGCATTTTAGGTATGATAGGAGACCTTTTTGCTTCGTCGATAAAGCGCGCCGCAGGCATCAAAGATTACGGAAAGCTTATTCCGGGTCACGGCGGAATACTTGACAGATTTGACAGTATAATTATGATAGCACCCCTCT
>JAEDNG010000137.1 GCA_016302625.1 Clostridiaceae bacterium | reverse complement strand
GTCATATAATTGCGGTTAATCGCGGTAAAGCTGCCGCCGAAAAAGGCGATTTCCGCGGTTTTGCTGTCAAAATTTTTGCTGTTTTTCGCAGCTTCAACCGCCTTTTCAACGTCCGAGGGTCTCGGAGCGTTGCAGACGCCGGTAATGTACCTCTGATTGCAAAAGCTGCATTTATTCGGGCAGCCGATATGCGGTACAAAGACCGAAATATTAGAATGAGTTTTGCTCATATTTCGGCACCCATAAGTTTAAGTGCCTGCTTTGCCGCCATCTGCTCCGCCTGCTTTTTGTTTTTACCTGTGCCGGTGCCTATAACGTTGGAATTAAGGCGAACCTCTACCGTAAAGCTTTTGTCGTGATCCGGACCGTTTTCACCTGTTAAAATATATGTTACCGATTCCTCGGGATTGCGCTGAATAATCTCCTGCAGAGCGGTCTTGTAATCCTTAAAAACCTCGTCATCGGTGTGTTTTAATTCCCTTAAAACAAAACGCATAACGTGTTTTCTTGCCGCCTCCATGCCGCCGTCAAGATAAATTGCCGCCAGCACCGCCTCGAACGCGTCGGCAAGTATCGAATCGCGCTCTCTGCCGCCGCCCTTATCTTCGCCCTTTCCGAGCATTAAGAAGCGTCCGATTTCAAGCTCACGCGAAAAGGCGCAGAGCGATTTTTCACAGACCAAAGACGCGCGCAGCTTTGTAAGCTCACCCTCGGGCATATTCGGATACTGCTTATAAATATAATCGGAAACTATGACCGACAGCACCGAATCGCCTAAAAATTCAAGTCTTTCATTTGAAGAAAAGCCGCCGCGCACCTCGTTTGCGTATGAAGAATGGGTAAGCGCGTTTTTAAGTAAATTGATGTTTTTGAATTTATAGCCGAGTTTTTCCTCTAAACCTTCCATTTTACTGTTCCTTCGATTCCTTCATTTCCGAAAGCGCCGCCGAAATTTTATCGGCTACGCCCGTTTCGGTGAATTTAATTGCCTGACCGATTGCGTTTTTAATCGCTTTCGCGTCCGAACTGCCGTGCGCCTTGATGACGGTTTTAGATACACCCAAAAGCGGGGCGCCGCCGACCTCGGAGCTGTCCATCATTTTCTTTACTTCTCCCAAATCCTTTTTTACAACAAGCGCCGCCAGCTTATTCGGAAGGCTCTTATAAAACACATTTTTAATAAGCTTGAAAAGGGTTGCCGAGGTGCCCTCGATAAGCTTAAGCGCGATATTACCGGTAAACCCGTCGGTAATGACCGCGTCGCACACGCCTTTAGGCATCTCGCGCGATTCGATATTTCCGACAAAATTTATCGGAGCGTTTTTAAGTAATTCAAATGCCTGTTTTTGAAGCTCGCCGCCCTTGGTGTCCTCGGTTCCTATGTTCAAAAGCCCTATTTCCGGATTTTTTCGACCCTCGACGTTTTCAAGATAAAGGCTTGCCATTACTCCGAACTGGCAGAGCATTTCGGGTCTGCACTCTGCATTAGCACCCATGTCCATAAGCATGTAATGACTGCCGTCGGGCGACGGAATCATTCCGGCGAGCGCAGGGCGCTTTACCCCCTTAATTCGCTTTATAATAAGCGTTCCTCCGACAACAACAGCACCGGTTGAACCGGCTGAAACAAATGCGTCGGCTCTGCCCTCTGCAAGCTCGTAAAACGCAAGCGCCATAGAGCTGTTCTTATGCGCCTTTACAAGCGAGGTTGGCTCGTCGTGCATGGAAATAACATCGTCGGTATCGACAATTATTAATTCGCCGTAAAAACTCAATCCGTTTTCGGAGATTATTTTTTTTATTGTTTCTTCATTTCCGGTAAGGGTTATTTCGGTATTGTATTCTACCGAAGCCAAGGAAGCGCCCTTTATTATTTCGGTAGGTGCATTATCCCCACCGAAAGCGTCAACTACAACACGCATTTTCTTATTCTCCTCTTTTAAAATTCTTGTCGAACCAGTCAAGCGATCGGTCTGACAGTGCCGCGTACCGCTCACGCTTGTCCCTTATATGAGGGTCAAGCGGTGGAATTATTCCGAAATTCGCCCCCATAGGCTGAAAATCGGTAACCGCGGGATTGCAGATATACGAAAGCAAGGCGCCTATCATGGTAAATTCGGGCAAAACAAGCGGAATTTTTCCGTTTAGCCTTGCCGCGGCGTTAATTCCCGCTATTATTCCGCTTGCCGCCGATTCCATATATCCCTCCACTCCCGAAAGCTGACCCGCGAAAAATATATTTCCGTCGGTTTTAAGGGATAAATCTGGATTTAAAAGCCTTGGCGAATTGATAAAGGAATTACGGTGCATAACGCCGTAGCGCACAAACTCGGCATTTTGGAGCCCCGGTATCATGGAAAATACCCTTTTCTGCTCGGAGAATTTAAGATTAGTCTGAAAGCCTACTAAATTAAAAAGGGTAGCCGCCGCGTTTTCACGTCTTAACTGCACCGCCGCCCATGGTCTGTGACCTGTTTGAGGGTCAATAAGCCCTACCGGCTTTAATGGGCCGAAGCGGATTGAATCCTCGCCGCGCTTTGCCAATATTTCAACCGGCATACAGCCCTCGTATACGTTTATCGGTTTATCAAAATCGTGTACGGGTGCTGTTTCGGCGGTAATAAGGGCGTTGTAAAAGGCGGTGTATTCCTCCTTGTTCATCGGACAGTTGATATAATCGTCGGTGCCCTTGCCGTAACGCGAGGCGTAAAACGCCTTTTCCATATCAATGCTTTCAGCCGTCACTATCGGAGCCGCGGCGTCAAAAAAGCTTAAATTTCCGCCCTCTGACAGCTTTCCTATTTCCTCGGCTAAAGCACCGTCGGTAAGAGGGCCTGTAGCTATAACGGTTATTCCGTCTTTAGGTATCTCCGTTACGATTTCGGCTTTTACCGTGATATTAGGATGGCTTTTGATTTTTTCGGTAATTATCTGAGAAAAAATATCTCTGTCAACCGCAAGTGCGCCGCCTGCAGGAACCGCGCATTTATCCGCCGCAAGCAGACAAACCGAATTAAGTCTGCGCATTTCTTCTTTTAAAAGTCCAGCTGCCGAATCGATCCTCGCGGCTTTAAGGGAATTTGAGCAGACAAGCTCGGCAAGCAGATCGCTTTTATGCGCTGGTGTTTTTTTTACAGGCTTCATCTCGATAAGCTCGGTTTTAATGCCCCTGAAAGCCAGTTGCCACGCCGCCTCGCACCCCGCAAGACCGCCGCCTATAACCGTGACTTTATTCATCGGTCTTGTCTCCGCTCTTTTTCGCCGCTTTTTTCGCTCTTGTAGGACAGTCGGAATTCATGCAGTATTTTCTGCCTCTCATTCCGCTTATTATATATCCGCCGCATTCGGGGCAGGTCTCGCCCGTAGGAATACCCGGGGCGGCAAAATCACATTCAGGATAGTTTGAACAGCCGTAAAAGGTCTTTCCTTTTTTGGACTTTCTTTTTAAAAGCTTTCCTCCGCATTTAGGACAGGGCTGTTTAATTTCGTCCTCGGGAAGCGGCTTTGTGTTTTTACATTCGGGATAACCGGGGCAGGCT
>JAEDNG010000136.1 GCA_016302625.1 Clostridiaceae bacterium | reverse complement strand
TATATGACCGAGGTCATATTTATTTCCATATTTCGGATATTATTAACAATCTGATTGGAGGAGAAGAAATCTATCTTCCGTTCGGATTTTATATATGTGGGTATGACAAAAATAAGAAAAACCGTGGCAACAATCAACAGTCCTGATAAAAACACAGTTAGTTTCTTGAAAATCTTTTCCATAAGCCCTGACCTTTCAAAAATACTGTAACGATTATAACACTTATGGGGATATTTATCAAATATTTTTTATACATTCATATTTTATTTATATTTGGGCTGTATAATTTTGACAACCGAACGGAGGAATCATACATGCTTAAACTGCAAAACATCAAAAAGGATTATATAACCGGTGATACTGCGGTACATGCACTTAAAGGCGTCAGCATCGAGTTCAGAAAAAGCGAGTTTGTTTCGATTTTAGGTCAGTCGGGCTGCGGAAAAACTACCCTGCTTAACATTATCGGAGGACTTGATCAGTATACCGACGGAGACCTGTTCATAAACGGCAAGTCCACCAAAATGTATAAGGACAGGGATTGGGACAATTACCGCAACCATTCGGTAGGCTTTATTTTCCAAAGCTATAACCTTATTCCGCATCAAAGCGTATTATCAAACGTCGAATTGGCGCTCACCCTTTCGGGGGTTTCAAAATCGGAAAGACGCAGACGCGCCGCCGAGGCGCTCGAAAAGGTGGGGCTCGGCGACCAATTAGGCAAAAAGCCGAATGAAATGTCTGGCGGTCAGATGCAGCGGGTGGCAATAGCGCGCGCGCTTGTTAATAACCCCGAAATTCTGCTTGCCGACGAGCCAACCGGCGCGCTTGACAGCGAAACCTCGGTTCAGATAATGGATTTATTGAAAGAAATCGCAAATGACCGGCTTGTTATAATGGTGACCCATAATCCGGAGCTTGCAAAGCAGTATTCGACAAGAATAGTAAGACTTCTTGACGGGAATATAGTCGACGATTCTATGCCCTATTCCTCCGAAGAAGAAATTGTCGAAGAAAAAAAGTCGGAAAAACGTCCCTCCATGTCATTTATGACTGCTTTGTCACTTTCCCTTAACAACCTTATGACCAAAAAGGCAAGAACCTTTTTAACCTCCTTTGCCGGTTCAATAGGAATAATCGGCATTGCTCTTATACTCTCTCTTTCAAGCGGTGTAAACGCCTATATCGCAAAGGTTGAGGAGGATACACTTTCAAGCTATCCCGTTTCCATTGAACAAACCGGAATGGACATAAGCAATCTCGCCTCCGATCTTATGAGCGAGCATTCAGCCGAACTGCCGGAACGCGACAAGGACAAAATTTACAGCAACAACATTATGACCGAAATGATGTCTACAATGGTAAACGGTCTGTCCTCGAATAATTTATCATTGCTTAAAAAGCATATTGAGAAAAACCCTGAATTCAAGGAAAATTCAAGCGAGATAGAATATAAATATTCTACCGTTATGAATATTTATTCAGAGGACGGAAAGCGTGTTAATCCCAACACAATTTTTGCAACCCTTTTCGGCGGCGAATCCGTTCAGTCGGACGCGTCAAAAGTAATGCCGATGTCCTCCTTTACAAACACCGAGGTCTGGAACAGGCTTTTTGACAATAAGGAGCTTCTCGAAAAACAATATGACGTTATCGCGGGGCATATGCCCGAAAATTACAACGAAATTGTCCTTGTCGTTGATAAAAACAATCAGATAAGCGATTATACCCTTTATTCACTGGGACTTAAGGATTCCGCCGAGCTTGAGGAAATGAAGAAAAAGGCGATGGCGGGTGAAAAAATTGAGGCGACCGACGAGGTTTCCTACACCTACGACGATATTTTAAAGCTCAAATTCAAGTTGCTGTGCAACACAGACTACTTTGAGAAAAACGCCGACGGCACTTGGACCGACAAAACAAGCGACGAGCTTTACGTTCAGTCAAGGCTTGCCGACTCCGCTGAGGAAATCTCGGTTGTCGGAATAATCCGTCCGACCGACGATTCGGTAACAGATACTGCCAGCGGCTTTGTCGGCTACACAAGCGAGCTTATGGAGCACCTTATTAACAAGGTGAACGACAGCGAAATTGTAAAAGCGCAGAAAGCCGACCCGGAAGTAAACGTTCTTACCGGCAGACCTTTTGAAACCGATACCGAAAATATGACCTACGATCAGCTTTTAGCGTATATCTCGACCCTCCCGCAGGATAAGCAGACGGAATACAACGCCTATATACAGCAGATGAAGGGCTCAGGCATGAGCGATGAGCAAATCGTAGAGCGCTTTAAGTCGGCAATGCAGGCGGAGGACGATTCCGCCACCTACGACGGAAACCTTAGCCTTATGGGCGTTTCAAGCTTAGATGAGCCATCTGTCATAAACATATACCCGAAGGATTTTGAGGCAAAGGAAACCATTTCCGACCTTATTACCGATTACAACAATAAAGCGGAGGATAAAGATAAAATAACCTATACCGACTATATCGGACTGATGCTTTCCTCTGTTACAACGATTATTAACGCAATAAGCTATATTTTAATCGCTTTCGTAAGCATTTCGCTTATTGTTTCCTCGATTATGATAGGAATAATCACCTATATTTCGGTGCTTGAGCGTACAAAGGAAATAGGAATACTCCGTGCCATGGGCGCGTCAAAGCGTGACGTTTCGAGAGTATTCAACGCCGAAACACTAATTGTCGGCTTTGTAGCGGGCGCAATCGGTATTTTGATAACCCTGTTGCTGCTGATTCCGATAAACGCGATCATAGCCTTCATTACCGATATTTCCGGTCTTGCGGTGCTCCCCGTTGCCGGAGGAATAGCACTCGTGCTTATAAGCATGCTCTTAACCCTTATAGCAGGTCTGTTCCCCTCTAAAATCGCGGCAAAGAAAAATCCGGTCACAGCACTCAGAAGCGAATAACCGTCTATTATATTACTGCAATAATCCTTAAGCGTTATGCTTTATATCTTTCCCCCTATTTCGGCGCAAATTTTCAAAGGGTGATCTTTTCGATCACCCTTTCATTGCGTATTTTTACGCCTTTCGGTTTTTGAGATTTAATATCGTAATTCTTTTTTGAAAGGTTCTCTCTTATTCAGCTTTTACACAAAAAAACCATAGTTCTCAATCAAGCTAACGCATGTTGCCTTTTCACTCCGCCCATGGCTTCGTTCAAAGGCTAACATTGCGATTATATTGTATCTTGTTTTTTTGATAAAAATGGGTCATATCTATTTGAAACGAAGAAAATTTTTAATAATATCTTAAAAAGCTTGCATTTTCAAAGAGTTTATGTTATAATGATTTTGTTGATTGAATTATATATTTAGGGGTATAGCTCAGCTGGTAGAGCATCGGTCTCCAAAACCGAGTGCCGAGGGTTCGAAGCCTTCTGCCCCTGCCACGGAAAAACCGCTTAACAAAGCCATTTGTGCGATGTCGGGCGGTTTTCTCTTTTGCTCAAAAATGCCGTTTTGGGGTTTATTTGGGGTTTATCGCTTAAATTTTGCCCTGCTTTTGGGGTTTACG
>JAEDNG010000005.1 GCA_016302625.1 Clostridiaceae bacterium | reverse complement strand
AAAATTGAAAATGTGAGTTGTTTTTTCTGAGTTTTATGGTATAATAATGAGTACGTTATAATTAATAATACTTTATTTACATAACCTTTTTGCATACTGAAAGGGATGCTGATATATGCAGTTGGGAAAGGCTTGGAATACTATCCTTGGCTTTTTTAGAAATACATTGCCTGATTTTTTAAAACAAAACTTTGAAATCACTTCAACAAAACGTTCTAAAATCATTGGTTCTGTTATATGCGTCGTGACGCTTATTGCCGTAATACTCGACGTAAACGCTTATACCTCGCAGGACTTTGCCGCAAAATGGCTGTTGCTTGCATTTGCGCTGTTTTGCCCCTTTATTCTGGGATTTGCGGCGGCGTTTTCGGTTGTTATTAAAAACGATCTTTTTAATAAAATATGGCATATGGTATTTATGCTGCTTATGCCATTTGTAACCATTACGATGACCGAATGCTTAAATGACGTGTTTATATACAATATGACTTATCTGGGCTTCCTCGGTAACTATTTGCTCGTGATTATCATGTATTTTATTGTATTTGCGCTTTCAGGCAGTTTAAAACTTTCGTACTTGATTGTCAATCCGATTTTGTTCGGTCTGGGAGTGGCGCACAGCTATATTATGGATTTCAGGGGAACACCGTTTCTTCCTATGGATTTTTTAAGCGCAAAAACGGCGGCGGGGGTCGCAAACACCTATAATTATACCCCCACCTATAAAATTATGACTGCGGCGATGATATTTATTTTTATTATGATTATCGGCGCGAAAACCGTAACCCCCAAGTATAATTTGATTACCAAAATCGTTGCCCGCGTCTTTACGGGGACATTTTCCTCAGTACTTTTGATTCTTTTCTATTTTACAAGCATATTTGCAGATATGGGAGTTAAGCCTGATTTCTGGAATCAGACGAGAGGCTATCATAACTACGGGTTTGCTTTCAGCTTTTTCTGCAACACGAAATACCTGTATATGTCCGAGCCGAGCAATTATAATCCCGATGAAATTAAGGATTATGTAGGCAGCGTGGTGGACGGTACCGAGTCTAAGCCTAAAAATGAGGACGACGGTTATGTTAAGCCAAATATTATCTGCATAATGAACGAATCGCTTTCCGATTTGCAGGTGCTCGGTAATTTGACAACAAACGAGGACTATATGCCCTTTATGCGAAGTCTTACCGAAAACACGGTCAAGGGTAATCTTTATGTTCCGGTTATCGGAGCGGGCACCTCAAACACCGAGTTTGAGTTTTTGACCGGTCATACCACCGCATTTTTGCCGTCGGGCAGCAACGCCTATATGTTATATATCAAAAATCCGATTGCATCGCTCGTTTCAACCCTTAAAGGACAGGGCTACTCTGCGTTTGCGCTTCACCCTTATTACTCCACCGGCTGGAACCGTACCGATGTATATAACTTTTTAGGCTTTGATAAATTCACAAGCCTTGAAAATATTCTGGATATTTCCCTTATGCGGGAATATCAGAGCAACGGCAGCGACCCGAATTTTTTGCAGTCCTTAATCGACCAATATTATCCGGGAAGCAATATGCTTATACGCCAGTATGTCAGCGATTCGTACAGCTATAAGCTGCTTATCGAGGATTATGAAAATCGCGATAAATCAGTTCCGTATTTTGCTTTTAACGTCACAATGCAGAATCATGGCGGCTATACCAGCAGCTGCGTTAATTTTGATGAGAGCATATATGCCACCTCTGTTTCAAAGGCTTATACCAAGGCAAACAAATATCTTTCGCTTGTAAAAGCGAGCGACAATGCATTTAAAGAGCTTATTGAATATTTCAGCAATGTTAAGGAGCCTACCGTGATATGTATGTTCGGCGACCATCAGCCGAATGTAGAACCCGAGTTTATTTCGGAGGTAATGGGGGTTGCAAACCTTGCGGGTCTTACCCCCGAACAGGAGCAGAGCCGCCATATAACTCCGTTTATAATTTGGGCAAATTACGATATTGAGGAACGCACCGTCGATAAGCTTAGCTCAAATTATCTGTCCTCGCTTGTTTTGCAGACCGCAGGCGTAAAAATGCCCGAATACAACAAGTATCTTTTAAAGCT
Source organism: Clostridiaceae bacterium (assembly GCA_016302625.1). Lineage (GTDB taxonomy): Bacteria > Bacillota > Clostridia > Oscillospirales > Acutalibacteraceae > UBA737. Next base: position 16,189 of record JAEDNG010000005.1, on the reverse strand, counting down.
GTCCGAAACCCTTCCGGTTATCGACACGGTGGGTTATATCGACAATGAAAACAATTACTACAAGTGGAGCGACGTTTCGCCCTACAGTCATTTGCTTGACGAGTGTGAAAAAATACAGTACAACAATATTTTTGACCAGGCTAATATAGACTCCGAGATATTTTATATTAACGGATATGTCCCGAAAGCAACCAACGAGGAAGAAAGCGCAACCGAGGAGGGCGGCTGATGATAAACACCACTCTTTGCCATATTGAAAAGGACGGTGCCTATCTGATGCTGCACCGTGTAAAAAAGGAAAACGACCTTAACCGAGATAAATGGGTGGGAATAGGCGGAAAATTCGAGGATAAGGAAAGCCCTGAGGATTGCAACGCCCGCGAGGTGCTTGAAGAAACGGGACTGACCCTTAATTCCGCGCGTTACTGCGGTATAGTAACCTTTATTTCGGATAAATGGGAAACCGAATATATGCACATATTTCACTCCGACGACTTTTCGGGCGAGTTAAAAGACTGTGACGAGGGTGTACTCGAATGGGTGGAGAAGGAAAAGCTTTATTTCATGCCCATTTGGGAGGGCGATAAAATTTTTCTGCGGCTTATCGAGCAGAATGTGCCGTTTTTCTCGTTGAAGCTTGAATATACAGGCGACACACTGATTAACGCAGTGTTAAACGGTAAAAAGCTATGAAGTCCATACTTGTGAGCGCCTGTCTTTTGGGTGTTTCCTGCCGGTATGACGGAAAAGCAAAGCCGGTGAAAGAGGTTATCGCGCTTAAGGGAAAATACAAGCTTATTCCGGTCTGTGCCGAGATAATGGGCGGACTTCCTACGCCGAGAATACCGTGTGAAATAAAAAACGGCAGAGCAGTAAATCAGAACGGCGAGGACAAAACCGCCGAATATGTACGCGGAGCCGAAGAAGTGTTGCGTTTGGCGCGGCTTTTCGGCTGCGACACTGCGGTTTTAAAGGCGCGAAGCCCCTCCTGCGGAAACGGCGAGATATATGACGGAAGCTTTTCGGGTAGATTGATATCGGGCGACGGTATCTGTGCTGAGCTTCTTAAAGCTAACGGAATAAAAATTTTTAACGAAACACAAATATCAGAAATTTTAGGCGGTGAATTATGAATATTTGCCTGTACGGCGCGTCGAGCAACGCTATTGCGAAATCTTACATTAACCCGACCGAGGAATTAGGCGCGAAAATTGCCGAAAGAGGTCATACCCTTGTTTACGGCGCGGGAGCGGCCGGCCTTATGGGAGCGGCGGCAAGGGGCGTTTACTCCAGAGGCGGTAAAATAATCGGGGTCGTTCCGTCATTTTTGCAGGTTGACGGAATACTCTTTAAGAACTGCACAGAGCTTATTTACACCGAAACCATGCGGGAGCGCAAGGAGATAATGGAGCAAAAATCCGACGCATTTATTATGACCCCCGGGGGAGTAGGCACATTTGACGAGTTCTTTGAAATTCTGACATTAAAACAATTAGGCAGACATTCAAAGCCGATAGCCGTTTTCAATATAAACGGTTATTACGACTGCCTTATAGCACAGCTTAACAACGCGGTGCATAAGCAATTTATGACGCAGGAGACGTTAAATCTATGCCTGTTTACCGACAGGGCGGACAAGCTGCTTAACTATCTTGAAGCGGGTGTAAGTGAACCTGCCGAGGCGAGGATTTTTAAAAACTTAGAGTAAAATCAGCATACGGAAAGTTATGCTTAAAACAAATACGGTACGCCCCTGAAGGACGCACCGTATTTCGTTTATTAACCCATGCTTTCTTTTAAAATCTTCCTGATTTCCTGTTTTTCAAGTACCTTGTAGCCGCCGTCCATTATGAATGTTGCGGCGGTTAGCCCGTCGAGCATATCCTCGGTCACGCCGAGCTCAGCCGTATTCATGACAAGCCCGATTTCTTTCATCCAGCTTTCCATTGCGCCAAGACCTGCAAGTGCGGTTTGCTCATCGGTTTTGCCCTCTGTGCTTACGTTCCAAACATTAACCGCAAAACGCTTGAATTTTTTCAATCCGTAAGGCAGTATGTATTTATAATAGGGCAATGAGACCGCTGAAAGGGTCATACCGTGCGTCGCGTCTGTATAAGCTCCGACTGCCTGACCGAGCATATGTACCATCCAGTCGGTGGTTTTGCCGCAGGCGACAAGGGTATTCAGCGCCCATGTGGCAGTCCACATTATATTACTTCTGGCTTCATAGTCGGAAGGATTATTTACGGCAATACGCGAGGAATGAACAACCGATTTCATAAGTCCTTCCATAATATAGTCGGAGGTGTTATCGTCATCACCCGAAAAATACTGCTCGCATATATGATTAAAAATATCGTAAATACCCGCCACCATCTGATATTTTGGCAGTGTATATGTATAAAGCGGATTGAGAATGGAAAATTTCGGGAATACATTTTCTCCGAACACATGACCTATTTTAAGCTTTTGATTACTGTTTGTAATAACCGCGCCGCCGTTCATTTCGCTGCCGGTACCCACCATTGTAAGAACACAGCCGACGGGTATTATTTCATTATCGGGTTCTTCAAATCTGAGATAATACTTTTCCCACGGGTCCTCATTGCAGTGCACGGAAACCGATAACGCCTTAGCATAGTCACAGACGCTTCCGCCGCCTACCGCAAGAATAAAATCAACCTTTCCGTCCCTTGCACGTTTTAGGCCCTCATACAGCTTTTCAACCGTGGGATTAGGCATTACACCTGCATCCTCAACAATGTTTTTTCCGCATTCTTTAAGAATTGTCAGGACTTTGTCGTATATACCGTTTTTCTTGATTGAGCCGCCTCCGTATACGAGAAGCACGCTTTTTCCGTACTTTTCAAGCTCTCCTGCAAGGTTATCAAGAGCGTTTTCACCGAAATAGAGCTTTGTTGGGTTAGAATAAGCAAAATTACCTAACATAAAATACCTCCTTGATTGAATTTGACAATATTAGCTGTGTAAATCCGTTCCGATAAATCCGATTTCATTAAAATCGTCCATGTTGTGACGGATAATATAATCTATGTAGGAGGCGGTCATTTTAGCCGTCAGCAAATATCCCATAGGATTCATATGTCCGCGCATAAAAAACTTTTCTTTGAATTTTTCATCGTAAACAGGAGCGTATTTTAATAAATCAATAACATAGGTGTTGTCGAATTTGTCGGCAAAATCGTAAAGAAGTCTGCTGTGTTCTTCTTTGTCCTTAATTCTGCCGTCATTTGCACCTTCGTTTGCCATTGTCATAAGGAAAAACTTCGCACGGGGCTGAATTTCTTTCATTCGCTGAATGATTTCGGCGTAATATCCGGCAAAATTTTTCTTGTTGTTGCGCCAGTCGTTAAAATCAATATCATTTATTCCTCCGATTTCCTGACGCTGACCCAAAATATCGTTCACGCCAAGAGCGATTATATATGCCTGAGACGCGTATTCGGGGTTCCAGAAATCCTTTGAAGCCGCAAAAGAGTCGCAGTATTCGCTTGCGGTCATACCTCCGCGCGAAAAATTATAGACACGGCTCCCACACATACGGGCGATAAACTGACCCCACGAAAACTCGAACATATCATGATATGTGGAATTTCCATTGCCTCCGTCAGCCTCGAACTCACCTGAGGAAAGGCTGTCGCCTATACAGCAGATTGTGCGGAATATCGCGGTATAGCCTCCGTCAGATACAATATTGTCAAGGGGCTTTTCATTTTCGTTTTCAAAAATTTCATCGAGCTTCATAAACAGTTCTCCAATCTGTTTTTTTATTGCATTATATACTTAAACAGTATAAATTGCAAGCAATGTTTAACAAATTATTATAAATACGGCGTATAATTTCGCTTTTTAAAAGATTTTTATTGACATATGTATGGAATTTGGGTTATAATTTAAAATCGATAGGTTATGTTTTTAAATTACTGATTGTTTTTCAGTCCGCATGACCGTAATGTAATAAAATAAGGAGGGTTCGTAAATGAAAAGGACATATCAGCCGAAAAAGCTCCACCGCAAGAAAGAGCATGGCTTTTTAAAGAGAATGGCAACCTCTAACGGTCGTAAGGTGCTCGCACGCCGCAGAGCAAAAGGCAGAAAGCAGTTGACATACTAAAGCCACTTCAATGTGGCTTTTCCTTTTATTAAATATGAGCAAAATAAATAAACTAAAGGAAAATTACGCTTTCCGCCGCGCTTACAAAAAAGGCAAATCCTTTGTATCTCCCTTTTTTGTAATTTATATCACTAAAAATCGGCGGGGCGGTATACGGCTCGGTATTACAGCGGGCAAAAAAATCGGCGGGGCAGTTAAGCGCAACCGAGCAAAACGCGTTATTACCGCCGCGTTCCGCGAATGCCTGCCGGAAATTCATGAGGGATACGATTTCGTAATTGTCGCAAGGACAAGAATACTTGACATTAAAAGTACCGCCGCGGCTGTTTCGATGAAAAAGCTTTTAAACGCCGCAGGTGTTATGAAAAGTATGAAAGCAAATGAGCAAAATACTGGTTTGGCTGATTAAATTTTATCAGAAGAATATTTCTCCGCGCAAAATACCCTGCTGCCGATTTACCCCCTCGTGCTCGGCTTATGCTATAGAGGCTATACAAAAAAGGGGAGCTTTTGTAGGAACGGCGCTCAGTATTTGGAGAATTTTAAGATGTAATCCGCTCTGTAAGGGCGGATATGACCCCGTGCCTGAAAAAAAGGCGCGTCCTTAACTTTAAAATTAACCGTTGCCGTCTTTGACGGCGCGAATGGACGGTGCATAAATGGATAAATTATTTAACATCATCAATATCCCTTTCGGTTGGGTACTGGAATTTTTAGCGGGTCTTTTCGGCGGAAACTTCGCCGCCGCTGTGTTCTTTTTTACTCTTATTATCAATCTGGCGCTGATACCTCTCAGCATAAAAAGCCAAAAATCCTCGGTTCAGCAGACGAGAATCAAGCCCAAGCTTGACGAGCTGAAAAAACGCTACGGCGACGATAAGCAAAAGTACAGCGAGGCAATGCAGCAGCTTTATCAGGAGGAAGGCGTTTCAATGTCGGGCGGCTGTCTGCCCATGATTTTGCGTCTTATCCTCATGATGAGTATTTACTGGCTCATTATGTCGCCGCTGACCTATCTTATGCATATCGATTCCGCAACTATTACCGAAGCGACCGAGGCGCTTAAAGCCCTCGGCTCCTCAGGCTCCCGCGCCGAGCTTCAGATTATCGAGGCGGTAAGAAACGGATCAATCGATTTTCCGGAAATTGCAAGCAAGCTTGATACCATTAGCTTTAATTTCTTCGGAATCGACCTTACTCAGACACCTAAGTTTTCTTTTGACATATTCCATGATGCACAGGCTATCTGGATCATGCCCATTATTGCATTTTTGGCTCAGCTCTTTACAAGCGCGCTTTCACTTTTGATGCAGAAGAAGATCAATCCCGACGCGCCGTCTATGGCGGGAATGATGCTTACAATGCCGCTGATGTCACTGTTTATAGGCTTTACGCTTCCCGGCGGCGTCGCTTTCTACTGGGCTTGTTCCTCGCTTATAGGGGGATTTATTCAGCTTGGCGTTCAGAACTTTTACGGGCCGCACAAAATGCTTTCGCGCGAGCGCTTAAAAGAGCTTAACAAGGAATGTGATTTTGAGGAAACTCAATTAAAAAAATTAAACGGTAAAACGGCAGAATAAGGAGGATTTTTCTTGATTAAAGAAGCAAGAGGCTTCGGCTTAACGATAGACGAAGCAAAAGAAAACGCCGTTGCGGAATTAAACGCGGCGTATGACGCAGATATACAGTTTGAAATAATTGATTTTCCGAAGAAAAAGACGTTAGGGCTTTTCGGAGGAAAAAAGGCGCAGGTAAGGGTGTTTATTGAATTGCCGGATGAAAAACCGAAGGCGCAGAAAAAGAACGCTCCAAAGCCGCAGAAAAAAGAAAATAAGCCGGCTAAGGCTCCCGAAAAGGCGGTTCAGAAAATCGAAACAGCTCCGGATAAACCGCAGGAAAAGCCTCAGCAGACCAAAAAGCCGAATCCGGACGAGGGATGGGGAGAACCGATGGACGCAGCTCAAATTCCCGCCGATTCAAAAGCGGGTAAAGCCATAGCGTATCTTAAAACCATTCTTGAGACTTTAGGCTGCACCGATATTACAATGAAAGCGGCGGTTAAGGACAACGCCGCGCTTATCGAGCTTGACGGCGAGGGACTCGGCGTTGTTATAGGTCACAGAGGGGAAACGCTCGATTCGCTCCAGTATTTAACCGGACTTGCCGCAAGCAACGGCGGTGGCTATTTTAAAGTATCCCTTAATATCGGAAATTACCGTGAGAAGCGCGAGGAGGCGCTTGTCAGCCTTGCGAAGCGGGTTTCCGAGCAGGTTTTAAGAACAGGTAAAAACCGCAGTCTCGAACCGATGAACCCATATGAGCGTCGCATTATTCACACAGCTGTACAGGAAATTGACGGTGTGGTTTCAAATTCTTTCGGCGAGGGCAGTGCCAGACGTGTTGTAATCGCCGTCGAAGGAAGCGATATAAGACCTCCGAGAAGAGAAAACGGCAGACGCGGCGGAAAGTCACGCCGTCCGTCCTCAAAACCGGCACAGAGTAATGTTCCGGCGCGTGAACCTAAAAAGGACAGCGATATGCCGCTTTACGGAAAAATCAACTGATATTTCATTAAGAATACGAGGGTGTAAATATGAGCAATAAAAAGACAATTATTATAATAACTGCGTCGGTTCTTGCGGCGGTTGCTCTTATTGCGGGACTGACCGTTTGGCTTGTGAACGTATTTAAATCAGATGACAAAAGCGTTTCCTCCGGTAAGTCCGGCGATGCTGTCATAACTGTTGAATCGGTTTCCGAAAAGGCAGGCAAAAATATCAAAATCCCGGTTAAATTTACCGGAAATCCCGGCGCAATGGGCTTTTTTCTTCAGTTTGAATATGGCACCGAGGCGCTTGAATATTTAAGCTTTGAAAAGGGTGAGCTGCTAACAGACTGTGAGGTTTCCGAGCAGGACGGTACACTAAAGCTTGTCAGTGTTGAGGATAACGATATCACAAAAGACGGTGTTATGGTTTACCTCAATTTTAAAATCAAGGATAATGCCACAGGCATGTCTGAAATCAAGCTTATTTGCGACGAGAACAGCGTCTGCAATTACGACGAGCAGAGCGTTCCGGTAAAAACCGAAAACGGAAAAGTTACGGTAAAATAATAAAGTGCAAAAAAATATGCCCGCGCGGCAATGCGATAAAAGCATCTGCCGCGCGGGCTTTTTTAATTAATTGATTTAGTTTTTAAGCGCTCTTTCAAGCCATACAAAGCCGAAATCAAGCGCGTCGAAGAAAGAATCTTTCACGGTTTCCTTAACAATTCTGTCCTTATCGGGCAGCTGGGTGTCGCTTTTAAGAAGCTGAACCGTTACCTTTTCGGGTATTTTATTTTCTCCGACTTTTGTTTCGGACATGATTTTGAATTTTATAACGTATGAGTCCGCCATATCGCCGTAATAAATCTCGTTCCCGCTGCGGACAAGCGGTTTGTCCTTGTATGTCAAAAAATTGTTTTCAGCCATTTTCGCTCCTTAATTTTCCTTGGGCATTTCACCGTAAAGATTAAATCTGAACAGCATTGTCTCGTCCTCGGGGTTGGTGCAGCGTATGGTAGCCTCCGTAACCTCCGAATTGCTTAAGATGGTGCTGAGTCCTATCATCTGGCAAAGCTTTGATTTAAGGTTGAGAACGTCGCCGTCCTTAGTCTCAAGATAAACATCGCCCTTACATTCGTCGATAGCCTTTATAAAATCATCGAAATCCACATTGTGAAGCTGAATTTTTCCGTTATCCATTTAAAAACCTCCTGTTTTCTTCTATGATAAAAGTATAATACATATGTATTAATATGTCAAGTTTAATTAATTTGTGTTGACTTTTAGGAAGATTTCCTTTACTATAGTATTTGTAGAAATTTCGGGTTTAATCAGGTAATGTTAAACCGCTCATTTTTGGAGGATGAGAATTTTGCAGAATTCTGAAAAAAGTATGGATACAATAGTAGCTTTGGCTAAGGGACGCGGATTTGTTTATCCGGGCAGCGAGATTTACGGAGGACTTGCTAATTCATGGGATTACGGTCCTTTGGGAGTAGAACTCAAAAACAACATAAAAAAAGCTTGGCTTAAAAAATTCGTTCAGGAATGTCCGTATAATGTGGGACTTGACAGCGCAATTTTAATGAATCCCGAAACATGGGTCGCGTCAGGGCATTTGGGCGGCTTTTCCGACCCGCTTATGGACTGTAAGTCCTGCAAGACCCGTCACAGAGCAGATAAGCTTATTGAGGATTATGTCGCGGAAAACGGTCTTTCGGACAATCCCGCCGCTATGAGCGACGAGGAAATGATGCAGTATATAAAGGACAAGGGAATTTCTTGCCCTAACTGCGGCTCGCACGATTTTACAGATATCAGAAAGTTCAACCTTATGTTCAAGACCTTTCAGGGCGTCACGGAGGACAGCGCTTCTACGCTTTATCTCCGTCCCGAAACCGCTCAGGGTATTTTTGTAAACTTTAAGAACATCGCACGCACAACACGCAAGAAAATTCCGTTCGGCGTGGCTCAGGTGGGTAAATCCTTCCGTAACGAGATTACTCCCGGAAACTTTATTTTCCGCATACGCGAGTTTGAACAGATGGAGCTTGAGTTTTTCTGCAAGCCGGGCACCGACCTTTACTGGTTCGAATATTGGCGCGGTTTCTGCAAGAAGTGGCTTTTGGACCTCGGCATGAACGAGGAGCATTTGAGACTTCGCGACCATGATAAGGATGAGCTTTGCTTCTATTCAAAGGCGACCACAGACTTTGAGTTCCTGTTCCCGTTCGGCTGGGGCGAGTTATGGGGCGTTGCCGACCGTACAGACTATGACCTTACACAGCACGCAAACCATTCGGGTGAGGCTATGGAATATTTTGACCCGGAAACGAACGAAAAATACATTCCGTATGTAATTGAGCCGTCTTTAGGCGCCGACCGCGTACTGCTTGCTTTCCTATGCGACGCTTACGACGAGGAAGCCGACGAAAAGGGCGACACACGCGTAGTGCTTCGTCTGCACCCGGCGCTCGCTCCCTTTAAAGCCGCCGTTCTTCCGCTTTCCAAAAAGCTTTCGGATAAGGCAACCGAGATTTTCAGCGATTTAAGCGCAGACTTTATGGTTGATTTCGACGATGCCGGCTCAATAGGCAAGCGTTACCGCAGACAGGACGAAATAGGCACTCCTATCTGCATAACCTACGACTTTGATTCCGAAACTGACAACTGCGTGACCGTGCGCGACCGCGATACAATGGAGCAGAAGCGTATTCCGATTTCAGAGCTTAAGGCTTATATTGCAAGCGCCGTTAAATTTTAAAATTCAGGCGAGAGCCTGCAACTGAGGTATTAAAATGACGTCTACCCGGATATTGTTAATGACAGCCGAGCTGCTCGGGGGTTTAGCCTTTTTCCTTTACGGAATGTCCGCTCTTTCGGGCGGTCTTGAAAGTCTGACCGGCGGCGCGCTCGAACAGACCCTTAAAAAGGTTACAAAAAATCCGTTTATAAGCTTTTTCTTAGGTGCCGGAATTACAATCGCGATACAGTCCTCCTCCGCTATGACCGTTATGCTTGTCGGTCTTGTAAACTCGGGAATAGTTAATTTCTGCGACACCTTCGGTATTATTATGGGCTCCAATGTCGGAACCACACTTACCGCGTGGCTCTTAAGCCTTACGGGAATCAGCGGAGATAACTTCTTTTTAACCCTTTTAAAGCCCATGACCTTCGCGCCGATACTTGCTTTTGTGGGTATTCTGCTTAGAATGATTTCCAAAGAGGAAAAGAAGAAAAATATCGGCTCAATTCTTATCGGTTTTGCGATTTTAATGACCGGTATGGATTTTATGAGCGATTCCATGAGCTCGGTTCAGGAGATGGAGGGCTTTCAAAATCTTCTGTTTGCATTCAGCAGTCCGCTTATCGCACTGCTTATTTCCATGGTGTTCACCGGGATTATTCAGTCCTCCGCCGCCACAATAGGTATTGTTCAGGCTTTGGCGCTTACAGGCACCATAACCTATGAAATGGCTATTCCGCTGGTCCTCGGTGCTAATATCGGAACATGTATAACCGCGCTTATTTCAAGCTTCGGCACCAATAAAAACGCCAAGCGCGTGGTAGCAATGCACATTTATGTCAATGTTATTGGTTCTGTGCTGTGTATGATACTGTTGTATATTGCAAAGTTTGCAGGTATGGAGTTTATTTCGTCACAGGTTTCGATGGTCGGCGTCGCGATGATTCATACCCTTTTCAACTTTATCAATACGATTATACTTATTCCGTTCAGAAAAGCCGTTATCCGGCTTTGTGAGCTTACCGTCAAAAAGAGCGACGATAAAACTCATACCGTTTTTCTGGACGAGCGTTTGTTCAACAACACCGCGCTTGCCGTTTCGGAGTGTCACAGACTGACCTCCGAAATGGCGGAGCATGCGAGAGAATCGCTTTTAAAGTCAATCGGGATAATATCGAAATATGATGCAGAAACGGTTCAGTTTATCCGTGAAAACGAGGAGCTTATCGATAAGTATGAGGACAAGCTCGGCACTTATCTTGTGAGACTCAGCAACAACGAGCAATCGGAAAACACCTCCCACAGTATTGCCCGTATGCTTCACAGTATAGGCGACTTTGAGCGTATCGGAGACCATGCGCTTAATATCTGCAAGGTTGCGGAGGAAATACACAACAAAAACATTCATTTTTCAAACGAGGCAATGAATGAAATTGCGACTATAACCGCCGCGGTTACGGAAATACTTAATATGACGATAGATTCGTTTGTAGGCGACGACGTTGAGGCGGCGTCGCATGTCGAGCCGCTCGAACAGGTGATAGATAAGCTTAACAAGGAGCTTAAGGCACGCCACATCAAACGTCTGCAAAACGGCGAGTGCACCATTGAGCTTGGCTTTGTGTTTACAGACCTGCTTACGAATTACGAGCGCGTTTCCGACCATTGCTCCAATATTGCTGTTTACACAATGCAGCTGCCTACCGACATGCTCGATACGCACAAGTATCTGCATAAAATTAAAAATTCCTTAAGCGGTACCTTCGTTGACGATTTTAATATGTACAGCGAGAAATATCAGCTTGAAAATTAACGATTATTCCCTCCCGCGAAAATCGGGAGGGTTTAATTACAGCTAAGAAGGATGAAAATGAAACATCGTAAGCTTTCACATATACGCGTTATTACGCTCGGATATCTGATTATGATAGTTATAGGCACCGCCTTGTTAATGCTGCCCGCCGCTACGCGGGACGGTTCTTCGGCAGGTCCAGTCACCGCTCTTTTCACTGCGACCTCCGCATCGTGCGTTACCGGACTGGTTTTAAAGGACACGGCTACCTATTGGTCGCTTTTCGGACAGCTTGTAATTATCGCGCTTATTCAGACGGGCGGTCTCGGATTTATGACCATCGCGATTTTTTTCTTCCGTCTCATAAGCAAAAAAGCAAGCCTGCGCGAGCGCGCGGTAATGGCGGAAAGCATAAACACTACCCAAATGGGAGATTTTTCGAGGCTCGTCAAGAAAATAATAACCGGTACTCTGATTTTTGAGGGCTCAGGAGGCGTTCTGCTTTCCCTGCATTTTATAAGACAGCCCGGAATTGGCTTTTTTAAGGGAGTGTATTACGGCTTTTTTCATTCGATTTCTGCTTTCTGCAACGCCGGCTTCGACCTTATGGGAGGGTCGGGGGAGTATTCGTCCTTTACCTCGCTTTATGATAATGTTTTTGTTAATACCGTACTGATGTTTCTTATTGTCATTGGCGGTATAGGCTTTCTTGTGTGGGACGATATCACCACCTGCAGGTTTAAGTTCAGTAAATTTTCTCTGCATACGAAAATGGTGCTGTCTGTCACCGCCGCTTTAATTTTCGGCGGCGCGCTTCTGCTTTATATTTTTGAGCATAATAATTTAGGCAGCAATATGTCGACAGGGGAGGAAATCACCGCCGCGTTTTTCGGCTCAGTCACCGCAAGAACCGCCGGCTTTAACACGGTGGATACCGCCGCGCTTAACCCCGCGTCAAAGCTTTTAACAATAATTCTGATGTTCATAGGCGGCTCATCGGGTTCTACCGCGGGCGGCGTTAAAACCACTACGATCGCGGTTATAATAGTTTTTCTTTTGGCCGGTATCAGCGGCAGGGACAATATTCATCTCTTTAAAAGACGGATAAAGGAGGACGCACTCAGAAAATCGGTAATCATAATTTCCATAAACATGCTTTTGGCGCTCATTGGTGCGCTTGTAATCTGCGCTTCACAGGGCATTACCGTCACCGACGCGATGTTTGAAACGGTTTCGGCGATAAGCACCGTCGGAATGACAACGGGCATTACAAGGGACTTGAATTTGCTCTCGCGTATGGTTATAATATTTCTTATGTACTGCGGACGCGTAGGCAGTATATCCTTCGCTGTCGCCCTTTTCGAGCGAAGAAAGCCGCCGGTTTCCTATCCGGAGGAAGCGGTTACGGTAGGATAAAAAATTTTGACGGGAGATTTAAAATATGAAATCCTTTCTTATAATCGGCATGGGCTCTTTGGGACACCATCTTTGCAACGAGCTTTCAAAAAACGGCTGCGAAATAATGGCAGCGGATAAAAACGCGGAAAAAATGGAGGATATAACCTCCATGGTTGTGAGCGCAAAGGTCTGTGACTGCACTAAAATAGACGTGCTTAAAAGCTTCGGAGTTGAGGAATTTGACGCCTGCTTTGTCTGCATTGAGGATTATTTTCAGGCTTGTCTCGAAATCACAGACCTACTTAAGGAGCTGGGAGCGAAAAAGGTTTACAGCGCCGCCAACCGTGACATTGAGGAGAAATTCCTGCTCCGCAACGGTGCTGACAGGGTAATTTACCCCGAACGGGACGTTGCAAGCCGAATAGCCGGACTTGAAAGCGCCGAAAATATATTCGACTGCATAAATCTTTCGGCGGATTACTCGATTTTTGAGATTGAACCGCTTGATAAATGGATAGGCAAAACGGCTATGGAGCTTGATTTCAGAAACAGATATAAGCTTAATATCGTCGCCGTGAAAAAAGACGGCAGGGTAATTCCGTTTTTCCGTCCTGATTATGCTTTCAGCAAAGCGGAGCACCTGTTAGTCCTCGGTCACACCGGAGACGTGCGCCGCATTTTAAAATAAAAAATAAAAAACTTTACAATTAAACTTATCTGTGTTATAATAATACAGCTACCGTGTACTATGCTTTAGGCGTCCGCCCGATTTCGGGAGTCACTTTGACCTTTAGCTTGGTTCACGGATGAGATTTTAAAGGAGTGAAAAAAATGACTAAGGATTTAAAGCAGCAGATCATCAAGGATTATGCCGTTCACGAGGGCGACACCGGTTCTCCGGAGGTGCAGATTGCGCTTCTCACCAACAGAATCAACGAGCTTAACGCTCACTTAAAGGTTCACCCGAAGGATCGTCATTCCTATCGCGGTCTTCTCAAAATGGTAGGTCACAGAAGAAACCTTCTCGCTTACCTGCAGAAAAACGATATTGAAAGATACCGTGCCATCATCAAAAAGCTCGGCATCCGTAAGTAATCGGCACACTAAAGGCAGATCGGCTTTTGTTCGGTCTGCCTTATTGTTGAAATTGTTAAGTTTAAAAGGGATTTTCGCGGTTTAGCGGTAAATCGAGCGTCTGAAAATTCGGGTGTTGGATTTATTGCTAACCGGAAATCTCTGAAAATATTTTTAAAAGGAGATTTTTAAGCATGTTTGAAAATTACAAGGTTTATGAAACAACCCTTGCCGGCAGACCGTTAAAGCTTGAAACCGGCATGATGGCTCAGCTTGCCAACGCCGCTGTTATGGCGACCTACGGTGAAACAAAGGTGCTCTGCACCGTTACGGCTTCTGCAAAGCCGCGCGAGGGAGTGGATTTCTTCCCGCTTTCGGTTGATTATGAGGAAAAAATGTACTCGGTCGGACGTCTGCCCGGCTCCTTTACAAGGAGAGAGGGAAGAGCGACCGAAAAGGCGATTTTAGCCTCCCGCTGTATTGACAGACCGATCCGTCCGCTTTTCCCGAAGGACATGCGCAACGACTGCTCGGTTGTAGCTACCGTTATGTCGGTTGATCCCGACTGCTCGCCCGAAGTCGCCGCCGCAATCGGCGTTTCCGCGGCTATTGCTATTTCCGACGTTCCGTGGGACGGACCGATTTCAAGCGTAAATGTCGGTCTTGTCGACGGTGAAATTATTATAAACCCCAACCTTGAACAGCGCGCGAAATCCGACCTTAATCTGACCGTTTCTTCAACTGAGGACTTGGTTGCAATGATCGAAGCGGGCGCAAACGAAATATCGGACGAGCTTATGTTCGACTGCATTATGGCAGGTCACGAGGCTAATAAAGAGGTTGTCAAATTCATAAAGGGCATAGCCGCCGAAATCGGCAAGCCGAAGTTTGAGTTTGAATCTAACGATCCGGACCCCGAAATTTTCAAGGAGATTGAGGACTTCTGCATTGAGGACGTTAAAAAGGCGCTTGATACCGACGATAAGACGGTAAGAGACGCGGCTCTGTTACCGATTTACAATGCGGTTCATGAGAAATTCGACGAGAAGTTCGAGGGCTGCGAGGGTAAAATCGAGGAAATCATGTATCTTGTTCAGAAGCATGTCGTAAGAGACTGGCTTAAGAACGAGAAAAAGCGTGTTGACGGCAGAGGAATTGACGAAATCCGTCCGCTTAACGCTCAGGTTGACCTGCTTCCCCGCGTTCACGGCTCGGGTATGTTCACTCGCGGTCAGACTCAGGTGCTGTCTGTCGCGACTTTAGCTCCGGTAAGCGACGCTCAGAAGTTAGACGGTCTTGACGAAGAAGTTTCAAAAAGATATATTCATCACTATAATTTCCCGTCCTACTCGGTCGGCGAAACAAAGCCGTCAAGAGGCCCCGGCCGCCGCGAGATAGGCCACGGCGCGCTTGCCGAAAAGGCGCTTGTTCCGGTTATTCCGAGTGTTGATGACTTCCCGTATGCTATCCGTGTTGTGTCTGAGGTGCTTTCCTCTAACGGTTCCACCTCTCAGGGCTCAATCTGCGGCTCAACTTTGGCATTGATGGCGGCAGGCGTTCCGATAAAGGCTCCCGTTGCGGGTATTTCCTGCGGACTTATCACCGGCGACGAGGGTGTTTACGGCGATTTCATGACCATGGTAGATATTCAGGGACTTGAGGATTTCTACGGCGATATGGACTTTAAGGTTGCGGGTACTCACAAGGGTATTACCGCCATTCAGATGGACTTAAAGGTACACGGTCTTACTCCCGAAATCATCAAGGAGGCCTTTGCAAAGACCCACAAGGCGCGCGACTATATTCTTGACGAGGTTATGCTTAAGTGTATCCCCGAGCCGAGAGCGGAGCTTTCAAAGTATGCTCCTAAGATGGTTACTACTCAGATAAGCCCCGATAAGATAGGCGACGTTATCGGCAAGCAGGGCAAGGTTATCCAGTCCATTCAAGAGCAGTGCGACTGCACCATCAATATCGAGGAGGACGGACGCGTATATGTTTCCGGTCTCGATATTGAAAAGGCTAAGCAGGCGGTTTCCATTGTTGAGCTTATCGCTAACGACCCGGAGATCGGCGCTATTTACAGCGGCAAGGTTACAAGACTTATGACCTTCGGTGCATTTGTTGAAATCGCTCCCGGTAAAGAGGGACTTGTCCACATTTCAAAGCTTGACGTTAAGCGCGTTGAAAAGGTTGAGGACGTTGTAAACGTAGGAGACCAGGTGATTGTTAAGGTTATAGAGATTGACGATCAGGGCAGAATTAATCTTTCAAGGAGAGACGCTTTAGTAGAGGTCAACGGTGCGGTCGTTGAGCCGGACGCCGACGATGTTCCGCAGCCGAGACAGGCTAAGCGCGACGGTCACGGCGGCAAGGAGCGCCGCGGCTTTAAAAAGCACGATTAATTTAACGCATAAAAGCAATCCCTGCGGACTGTTTATCATTTCGCGGGGATTAATATTTCCGCAAATAAAGTAAACACTATATTCTACAGGA
>JAEDNG010000135.1 GCA_016302625.1 Clostridiaceae bacterium | reverse complement strand
ATGCCGTATTCGTCATCAACCCTTATTCTGTCGCAATACAAATCATAAATATTATAAATATGACCGCTCCCTATGCGGTTTTCCATTATATCGGTTTGGAGCTCATCACGAGTTTTTGTATAACCGTCCCAATCAAGCAAAAATATAACGGCTACTACCGACATGGCCGCCGCCGCAAAGGCGATAAAGGAAAGAATTATCGCGGTGATTTTCATCGCGAGACTTTCCGTCAGCTTTTTCATTTTTTATCCCCCTTTTCCATTTTGTAGCCGTGCGCCCACACGACCTTTAAATAACGCGGCTCGGCGGGGTTTATCTCGATTTTCTCCCTTAAATGCCTTATATGTACCGCCACGGTGCTTTCCGCCCCCAAAGCCTCTCCGCCCCAGACCTTTTTGTAAATTTCTTTAGGGGACAGCACCTGCCCTGCGTTTTTCATTAAAAGCTTTAGTATTTCAAATTCGGTAGGGGTTAATGAAACCTCCTCGCCGTCGACAAATACCTGCTTTGATTTATCATTAAGCTCAATATTCCCGATAGTAAATCCGCTTTCGGGCTCGTTTATCTTCCCGCCGCCAAGCTGCATATACCGCCTTAGCTGGGATTTAACCCGTGCTATTACTTCAACGGGATTAAAGGGCTTTGTAACGTAATCGTCCGCTCCGATGTTAAGGCCTAAAATCTTGTCGGTGTCCTCGCTTTTGGCAGTCAGCAGTATCACAGGGATATTGGAAATCTCACGTAATTTTACCATAGCTGTAATACCGTCGCACTCAGGCATCATTATGTCCATAAGCACAAGGTGAATATCGTTTTCTTCGACCGATTTTACCGCCTCGTTTCCGTTATAGGCGGTGAAAATGCTGTACCCCTCCGCCTCGAGATAAATTTTCAGCGCCGAAACAATATCCTTTTCGTCATCGCAAACCAAAATATTATACATCTCTCCCGCCTCCAATGACATTATAACAGGAATATTATTAAGATAAAAGAGTTTTAATTATTAAGATTTCTTTAAGATTGAAAAAACTTGTTTAAAGTGGTATGATATTATTACTACATATTATACGGAGACGCCGCTATGAAACTGGAAATAATTCAAAGCTGTCCTGCGTTTTTACGCGACTTTTTAACCTACAATGAAACAATTAAGGGCAAGTCCTCCCGCTCGGTCGAGGGATACTACATTGATTTGCGCACCTTTTTCCGTTATATGCTGCTTGTCCGCGGCAAAGCACCAAAAGATATAGAATTCAACGAGATTGATATTTCTGCCGCCGATATAGAGCTTGTCCGCTCGGTCACAATTTCCGACCTGTACGCCTTTATGGTCTACTGCAAGGAGGAGCTGAACAACAACACCGCCACAAGGGCGCGCAAAACCTCCACGCTCAGAATTTTCTTTAAATACATGTCGGTGCAGACACATCAAATACCGAATAACCCCGCAGAGCTGCTTGAATCGCCCAAAGTAAAGCAGTCGTTGCCTCGGCACCTTACCCTTGAAAACTCCTTGGAGCTTTTAAACTCGGTCGATGGGGCGAACGAGCGGCGTGATTATTGCATACTTACCCTCTTTTTAAACTGCGGGCTGCGTCTCTCCGAGCTTTGCGGGCTTAACCTTTCGGACATATCGAGCGACGGAATTATGACCGTAACGGGAAAGGGCAACAAGCAAAGAGCGGTCTACTTAAACGATTCCTGCTTAGCGGCAATAAAGGCATACCTTTCAGTAAGACCGAACGAGGGCATAATTGTAACAGACAAAAACGCCCTTTTTATCAGCCGAAATCGCAGGCGAATAAGCCCCAAAACCGTTCAGCACATAGTTAAAACCCACCTTGAAAAAGCAGGGCTCGGAGATATGGGCTTTTCCACCCACAAGCTGCGCCACACCGCCGCAACCCTTATGTACCAGCACGGAAACGTAGATATCAGGGTGCTGAAAGACATTTTAGGTCACGCAAACCTCGGCACAACCCAGATTTACACCCATGTTTCAGACGCGCAAATAAAGCGGGCAGTCGACGCTAACCCGCTTTCCAATGTTAAAGATAAAAAATAAATTACAGAATAATACAAACCAACCCGTTACAGCCCTCGTTGATGACCCTTTCAATGGTTTCCTGAACTCTCATTCTCGCGTCAACCGGCATACGCGAAAGCTTTGTATGAAGACCCTCGTTTACAAGTTCATGCAAGGATTTGCCGAAAATGTTTGAATCCCAGATTTTAACCGGATTTTCCTCGAACTCGCTGAGCAAGTACATAACAAGGTCCTCAGATTGCTTTTCGCTGCCGACAATGGGGCTTACCTCGGTTGTAATATTCGCTTTCATCAGGTGAATTGACGGCGCCGACGCGCGCAGCCTTACGCCGTAGCGACCGCCCTGCTTCATGATTTCCGGCTCTTCAAGCTTTAAGTCCTCGATTTCCGGCATTATAATGCCGTAGCCGGTCGCCTCCACCTCTTGTAGCGCGCCCTTGACCTTTGTATATTCCTTTTTCATCTGTGCCAATTCTCTGATATTATCCATAAGCTCTTGCTCGTCGTTTATTAAAAGTCCGGTAGTCTCTGCCAGCACCTTGTAGAAAAGGGAGTTTTTGATTTTAATCATGACCGTCGCACTGCCGCTGCCGAGGTCAATTCCCTCAACCGACGCTCCGTCTGCGTTCTGACTGTCCCGAAACGCGGTTTCAAAACGGCCTATGTCCCTTATGTGCTTTATTCCTGAAGCGGACTCCTTAATTGTATCCGTCAAATCTGCTCTGAGCCAATGGTCAAGCGGCAAAGAATTTATCCAGCGCGGGAAATTAATGCAGATTTCCTTTATCGGGAACTCAAAAAGTATGCGGGATAAAATCTGCTTTATATCCTCTTCGTTAAGCTCTAAGCAGTTTACAGGCTCTACGGGAACTGAGTACTTTTCGGTAAGCCTTGCAGCTGTTTCCGCCGCCTCGGCGGAGTCGGGGTACATGCAGTTAAGAAGCACTATAAACGGCTTGTTTATCGCTTTTAGCTCGTCGATTACCCGTTCCTCGGCTTCCTCGTACTCGCTTCGCGGGATATCGCTGATACTGCCGTCGGTTGTTATGACAAGTCCTATTGTTGAATGTTCGTTTATTACCTTTCTTGTGCCTATTTCCGCCGCCATGTTAAAGGGTATCGGCTCTTCGAACCACGGCGTCATTACCATGCGCGGCTGGTCGCCCTCTATGTAGCCTAATGCGCTCGGCACTATATAACCGACGCAGTCGATAAGCCGCACGTTCATCGCCGCCTGGTTGTCGATGTTTATCTGTACGCCCTTTTCGGGTATGAATTTAGGCTCGGTCGTCATTATCGTTCTTCCGGAGGAGGATTGCGGCAGCTCGTCGTTTGCCCGCTCTTTCTGATAATCTCCCGGAATATTCGGAAGTACGAGCTTATCCATAAACTGCTTGATAAAGGTCGATTTTCCGGTTCTTACGGGGCCGACAACGCCGATATAAATATCCCCGCCGGTGCGGGCGGCAATATCCTTGTAAATATTCATGTTTGTCATAATGCTTCCTCCATATATTTTTAACTCGCGGCAGTTAA
>JAEDNG010000134.1 GCA_016302625.1 Clostridiaceae bacterium | reverse complement strand
ATTGTCTCTGATACCGCCGTACAAAAATACGGCGAGGATATTGAAGCTTTTTCCGAAAACGCCGCCGAATGCTTTAAAATTCCCGGCAGTCTTTTTTTAAAGATAAGCGATACTAAGAGTCCGCAGGGAATTATCGCCGTTTGCAAAATCCCGCTAACCGACAAAAGCAAAATTAAAAATAACGGCAGATATGTAGCTCTTGAAAACGTGCAGGATCCCGCTAATCTCGGCGCGGTATCGCGTACGGCTGAGGCTTTGGGAGCAGACGGACTTATTTTATCCGCCGACGGCTGCGACCCTTATTCTCCGAAAGCGCTCAGAGCCTCGATGGGAACGCTTTTGCGTATGCCGATTTTTATTTTCGGAGATTTTGCGGCTGAAATTAAAGCCTCCGGGCTTACTTCCTATGCCTGTGTTGTCGATAAATCGGCTGAAAGCATTAAGGAAGTTGACCTTCAGGACGGCTGTGCGGTTTTAATCGGAAACGAGGGCAACGGTCTTACCGAAGAAGTGATAGCCGCCGCCGACAAAAGGATAACAATACCGATGAACGGCAGAGCGGAGTCGCTTAACGCCGCCGCCGCCGCCGCGATTGCGATTTGGGAAATGATGAAATGACGGAATACTATGTGTGGCTCCAGTCAGCGCTCGGCGCCGGAAATAATAGGCTTAAAAAGGCGCTTGAATATTTCGGGAACGCCGAAAATATTTATAAGGCTTCCGCCAAAGAGCGTTCGTCGTCAGGAGTTTTTACCCAAAATGAGTTAAAAAGGCTTAATACGCTTAAAATCGAAAGCGCGCAGAAAATTATTTCCGACTGTAAAAAATACGGAATTGATATTATTACGGTGGGCAGTGAAAAATATCCGTTCTGTCTTTTAAATACCGATAATCCGCCGGCTGTGCTTTATGTAAAGGGCGAAATGCCGGATTTCGACAGTATGCCGTCTGTTTGCATAGTAGGACCCAGAAAGGTAAGCGATTACGGCAGAAAGGCGTCCTATTCGTTAAGCTACAGACTTGCGAAAGCGGGTATGATTATTGTAAGCGGAGGAGCTGTCGGGAGCGATTATTACGCGCATTTGGGCGCGCTAAAAGCGGGCGGCAGAACCGTCCTTGTAATGGGCTGCGGGATTGAGTCCGACTATCTTTCGGAAAACAAGCCGTTAAGACAGCACGTAGCGGAAAACGGCTGTTTAATTAGCGAATACCCGCCTAAAACCGGAGCGACGCGTTTCAGCTTTCCGGTGCGAAACCGAATTATGTCGGCACTGTGCGACGCTACTGTGGTTATTGAGGCGGGAAAGAAAAGCGGAGCGCTAAACACCGCGGGACATGCCGCAGAGCAGGGGAAGGACGTGTTTGTAATACCCGGTTCCCCGACCGCCGAGGAATATGCCGGCTCAAACGCGCTTTTAAGAGACGGCGCAAAGCCGCTTTTGGATGTGTCGGATATCTTTAACGAATATATCCCGCGTTTTCCGGATAAAATCGATATTGAAAAAGCCTATGAAGAGCCGGAAAAAACAGAGGAAAAGACCGAGAAAAAGGAAATTTACAAAAAATTATCAACTGAAACTCTTTCAAACGAGGCAAAAATAGTATATAATCATTTGGATAAGCATAAATTTTATCCGGAAGAACTAAACGATACGGGACTAAGCTCTTCAGAGATTCTTTCAGCGCTTACAGAGCTTGAAATCGAAATGCTGATCAAGGCTCTGCCGGGCGGCTGTTATGAGCTGACCGAATAAAATTAATCGGAGGAATGAAATGTCTAAGCTTTTAATTGTTGAGTCACCAACTAAGGTAAAAAGCATAAAAAAATATTTAGGCGCTGGCTATGAGGTAATGGCGTCGATGGGTCATGTCCGCGATTTGCCGAAATCAAAGCTCGGCGTTGATATAGAACACGATTTTAAGCCGCAGTACGTCAATATGACCGACAAGAAGGATTTGATAAAATCATTAAAAACCGCCGCCGCAAACAGCGACGAGGTACTGCTCGCAACCGACCCTGATAGAGAGGGAGAGGCGATTTCCTGGCACTTAGCGCAGATTTTGGCACTTGACATGAATGCCGAAAACCGCGTGGCTTTCAATGAGATTACAGAGTCGGGCGTTAAAGCCGGAATTGCACAGCCGCATAAAATAAATCTCGATCTTGTGGACGCTCAGCAGGCAAGGCGGGTGCTTGACAGAATTGTCGGCTATAAATTAAGTCCGTTCCTTTGGAAAAAGGTTAAGAGCGGACTTTCCGCAGGCCGTGTTCAGACGGTCGCTTTGCGCCTTATAGTTGAGCGCGAGCGTGAAATTGAAAAATTCAACGCCGAGGAATACTGGTCGGTTGACGCAAAGCTCTTAGCCGCGAGAAAAAGCTTTTCTGCAAAGCTTTACGGCTTCGCAGACGGCGAAAAGATTGATATAATCCCGAATGAAGAAGAGGCGGGGAAAATAGTTTCCGCGCTTGAGGGCGCCGAATATAAGGTTTCCGAGCTTAAAAAGGGCACGCGCAAAAAGCAACCGGCTCCGCCCTTTATCACCTCAACCTTACAGCAGGAGGCTTCCCGTAAGCTTGGCTTTACAGGTCAGCGCACCATGAGAATAGCCCAGCAGCTTTACGAGGGTGTTGATATTCACGGGGTAGGAACGACAGGTCTTATCACCTATATGCGTACCGATTCGCTGCGTATTTCAGAAGAGGCGAGAGCCGCTGCTAATAAGTATATCGCAGGTCGTTTCGGAGCAAATTATTTACCCGAAAAGCCGCGGTATTTTAAAACAAAAAGCGGCGCTCAGGACGCGCATGAGGCTATCAGACCCACCTCTGTAACTCTTGCCCCCGAATCGGTAAAGGACTCGCTTACCGCAGAGCAGTATAAGCTTTATAAGCTTATCTGGGAACGCTTTATCGCCTCCTTAATGGCGGTCTGCGTTCAGAATACAGTTAATGTTGATATAACCGCAGGGGATTATCTCTTTAAAGCGAGCGGGTATTCGGTCAAATTCGACGGCTTTACAGTGCTTTACGAGGAAGGTAAGGACGACGATTCCGAAGAGGGCGGTAATCTGCCCGAAATGAAAGTGGGCGACATTTTAAAGCTTAAAGAGCTTACCCCCAACCAGCACTTCACACAACCCCCCGCGCGTTATACCGAGCCGACCTTAATCAAGGCACTCGACGAAAACGGCATCGGCAGACCGTCCACCTACGCTCCGATTATTTCCAATATCTTAACCCGCGATTATATTGAGCGTGAAAAGAAGTCGCTGAAGCCCACGGGGCTCGGCACGGTAGTATCCGACCTTATGACAGAGTATTTCGATAAAATAGTTGACGTTAAATTCACCGCCGGACTTGAAGAAAAGCTTGATGAAATAGGAGCGGGAGAACGTGGCTGGGTAGATACGATAAAGGATTTTTACAAGGATTTCGATAAGCTTTATTCTAAAGCCGAAAGCTCGCTTGAGGGCAAGCGGGTAAAGGTTCCTGTGGAGGAAACCGACGTTGTCTGCGATAAATGCGGCAGAAAAATGGTGATAAAATCGGGACGGTTCGGAAAATTCCTTGCCTGTCCGGGCTATCCCGAATGTAAAAACACAAAGC
>JAEDNG010000133.1 GCA_016302625.1 Clostridiaceae bacterium | reverse complement strand
CCGTGGTTCTGCTCTTCCTTTTGAATGTGGTTAAGCGCGTTACGCACGCTTTCCTGCTTGAACTCGAAAATACAGGTGTCGTAAAGATGGGACGCGTGCTTTTCGGTAGCTAAAAGGTCTGTGCAGAGGTAGCAGTCGTGCTTTTTATCCTCGGTTTCAGCTACCGAATAGGTCGCGGTAAATGTCGGCTGGGTCTGACTGCCTCCTCCGGGCGCAGGTGCGGTGCCGCTTTCAATCTGATTTATCGTGTTTAAATGCTGCTGTTCTACGCCTGCAATCTGAGTAAAAAGATTTTTAAGCTGCGGGTCGATTGCCGACTCCGAATACTGTGTATATTTATCCACACAAAGCTTTTCCTGTCCTTTTAAATCCTTTAATAGCTCGGTTTCCTTTTGTGTTAATTGCATTTTTATCACCTCAGGGGTATTATCGCCGAATATGGTTAAAATATTCATTTTTCTTGACAATTAGCACCGCAATGTTAAAATATAATAGGTGATTCAAATGATAAAAAATATACTGTTTGATTTGGACGGAACACTTCTTCCGATGGATCAGGATAAATTTGCGAACGGTTATTTCAGCCGCCTTGTTAAAAAGCTGGCTCCCTTAGGCTATGACCCGAAAAAAACGGTCGACGGCATTTGGGCGGGAACGGCGGCAATGGTAAAAAACAACGGCGACTGTACCAACGAGCAGGCGTTCTGGAATAAATTCGGGGAAATTTTCGGCGAAAAAGCTATAAAAGACAAGCCTGTTTTTGATGAGTACTACCGGGTTGAGTTTCAAGACGTAAAAACCGACTGCGGCTTTAACACGCAAGCCGCCGGGACCGTAAAAAAGCTTAAAAAGGACGGTTTTAAGCTAATTCTCGCGACGAATCCGATTTTCCCCGCCGTGGCCACCGAAAGCCGCATTAAGTGGGCGGGGCTTGACAAAGACGATTTCGAGCTTTACACAACCTATGAAAATTCGCATTACTGCAAGCCCAATCCCGATTATTACAGGGAAATTTGCGAAAAGCTCTCTCTTAACCCCACCGAATGTCTTATGGTCGGCAATGACGCCGAGGAGGACGCGGCGGCGGAAAAGCTCGGAATGAGAGTATTTTTGCTTACCGACTGCCTTATAAACAAAAAAGGAAAGGACATAAGCGGTTATCCTCACGGCGGCTTTAAAGAGCTGACGGAATATACCGATAAAATATAGGGCAGGAAAATCCCGCCCTTTTATTATACTATTCTGTTCTGCGGATTGCCCTGTAAAAACGTCCTGATATTCTCCTCAACTATTCCTAAAAGCCGCTTTCTTGTGGCAAGCGGTGCCCACGCGGTATGCGGGGTTATGATGATATTCGGAGCGGTTTCAAGCAGGCTTTCGCGGCTCATTGGCTCTCTTTTTAAAACGTCGACCGCCGCACCCGAAAGCTTGCCTGTGCGTAAAGCGTTATAAAGCGCGTCCTCATCCACAGTGCCGCCGCGCGAGGTGTTTATAAAAAACGCGCCGTCTTTCATTTTATTAAAGGTTTCTTCATTCATCATATCGGCGCTCTGTTCATTAAGCGGACAGTGGAGCGATATAATATCGCTCTCTTTGAGCAAGGTATCTAAATCTACAAAGCGTGTCGCGCCGTTTTCACGGACGGTTCTTGTATAAACGATCACGTTTATTCCAAGCCCCTTTGCCGCCTTTTCCACCGCTTTTCCGATACTGCCGTAGCCGACGATACCGAGGGTTTTGCCGAAAACCTCCTCCGAAGAAAAGACAAGCGGAGAAAAGACCTCGGACTTTTTCCAGCCTCCGTTTTTAACGAACGCGTCATACTGCGGAATTTTGGTGTAATGCATTAAAATATAGCCGATAACCTGCTGAGCGACGGCGTTTGTCGAATATCCGCCCGCGTTGCATACCGTAACGCCTTTTTTCTTTGCGTATTCCGTATCTATATTATTATATCCCGTCGCGAAAATCCCGATATAGCGCAAAGCGGGCGCGGAATCGAAAATCTCTTTGTCAATAACCGTCTTGTTGCAAAGAATGATATCGGTATCGGCCGCCTCTTTCAAAAGCTCGGGGCGGCTGATATTATCGTATTCATAAACCTCGCCGAACTGCTTAAAGTTATCAAGCGTAAGGTCTCCGTTTGATTTTAAGGTGGCGCAGTCAGTTATCAGAAGCTTCATTTTTGCGCCCGACCTTTCTTTTTGTGCCGTCCGGCTCTAAAATATATGTGTTTTCAAGCTGAGATATAAGGCTTTGCTTGTAAGCGTCGATATACTCCCGGCGCAGTTTATACTGCTCCGCCTTTTCCTCCTCGGTCAGTCCCTCTGACTTTTGCTTGCGCGCAAGCTCGTTTATTCGGTTGATTTTTTCCTGCGTCATATTCTGCCTCAAATCTCGTTTCTGCCCTCTAAGGCGCGTGCCAATGTAAACTCGTCGGCGTATTCAAGGTCGCCGCCGACAGGTATTCCGTAAGCAAGCCGCGTGACCTTAATTCCCATCGGCTTTATAAGGCGGGAAAGATAGCTGGCGGTCGCCTCGCCCTCAACCGTCGGATTCGTTGCCATTATTATTTCCGTAACTTCTCCTGAACCGAGCCGCGCCATAAGCTCCTTTATGCGAAGCTGGTCGGGGCCTACTCCGTCAAGCGGGGAAATAACCCCGTGAAGCACATGATAGGTACCGCCGTATTCCCGCGTTCTCTCGAACGCCATAACGTCCTTCGGGTCCTCAACCACGCAGATAACACTGCGGTCACGCTCGCTGTCACCACATATTGAGCACACGTCCATGTCGGTAAGGCTCTGACAAACCTTGCAGAAATGAATTTTCCGTCTTGCGTTAACGAGCGCCTCGGCAAATTTTTCGGCGCGTTCGGGCGGCTGCTCCAAAATACTGAAAGCAAGCCTTTGGGCGGTTTTTTTGCCGATTCCCGGCAGTCGCTCAAACTGGGCTATAAGCTCGGTTAAGGGCACTATGTTTCCGTTAGCCATTCTTAAAAAAGCCCCGGCATGTTAAGCCCACCGGTAATGGCGCCCATTTCTTCTTCGGAGGTCTTAATCGCGTTTGAAACCGCCTCGTTGACAGCTACGGTTATTAAATCCTCAAGCATTTCCGTGTCGTCCGGGTCGACAGCCTCCGGCTTTATCTTGATAGCCTTAATCAAGTGCTTGCCGTCAACCGTAACCTCCACCATGCCGCCGCCCGAAACGGCGGTGTATTCACGGTTTTCAAGGTCGGTCTGTAAGGCAGCCATATCCTCCTGCATTTTCTGTGCCTGCTTTAGCATTTGATTCATATTGCCGGGTCCGCCGGAATTGGGTATTCTGACTTTCATTGTGTTCTACTCCTTAAAGTTAATTGATTTCAAAGTTTTTAAGCTTTTCCGCAAGCTCTGCTAAGGGGTCGCTCTCATTTTTTTGAGCGGCGGTGTAGGGACCTAATTTATAGGTTTGCCCGAGCACCGTCTGCGCGGCTTTTCTTATGCTGTCCTTAAAGGTCGGGTTTCCGCTGTTGATAAGGGAGCGGAACTGGCTGTTCGGCGCGTCGATAAGCAGATACTGACCCTTAATATACGCCGACGAGCCTTTTAAGACACCCGCGATAAGCGGACAGCTTGTTTTTAAAATCCGCTGTAT
>JAEDNG010000132.1 GCA_016302625.1 Clostridiaceae bacterium | reverse complement strand
GTATTTCCGTCTTTTCCCTTTATACCGTAGGTTTTGGAGTCGGAGAAAACATCCTCCATTATACCCTGAATTTTCGTATCTACCGTTGCGAAAATCTTATATCCTCCGCTGTAAAAAAGCTTTTCGGCGTGCTTTTCCTCATAGCCGTACTGCTCACAAAGGTCGCTTACTACCTGATCTATCAACGCGTCCACAAAATAGGAATTGGTTTCGGTTTCGTTAAGCACGTCCTTGGAGGCAACAATTTTTAATTCTTCACCCTTTGCCGCCTCGTATTCCTCTTTTGTGATATAGCCCTGATCGTACATTTCATAAAGCACGGTGTTGCGGCGTTTAAGATTTTCTTCTGGGTAATCGTCGGGCGCGTAATAGGTCGGGCTCTTTGTTATGGCGGCAAGACAGGCGCACTCGGTCAACGTCAAGTCCTTAACGCTTTTTCCGAAATAATAATTTGCCGCGACTTCAACGCCGTAGGTGCCGTGACCCATTGCAATTGTATTAAGGTAACATTCGATAATCGTTTCCTTAACATAATGCGTCTCAAGGTATCTTGCCCGCATTATCTCGCGGATTTTACGGCTGGGTCTTTGCGAGGTATCTCCGGTCAGGTTCTTTACTAACTGTTGGGTAATTGTAGAGCCGCCCTGATTTGAAGAATAAAAATGCAAAAACATATTTGCGAACGCCGCGAAGGTGCGTTTCCAGTCAACGCCCTGATGCTCAAAGAAACGCTTGTCCTCAATCGCAACAAAAGCGTTTACGAGATTTTGCGGTATCCCTTCATACGACGGATCTTTTGACTTTGCTTTTTCATCATCATAAGCTACCCAAATGCGGTTGAACATACCGTGAAGTCTCTGATATTCCGCGTAATTTCCGCTGCCGTCGTCCACATAAATAGTCGTTGTAAAATTAAGCTTAAGGTCGTCGAGATCCTCGTCCATTTTACCGTCGACCATTGTAAACGCATATAGCAAAAAGGCGGATATAACTATACTTACCGTTATAAGTCCGACTAAAAACAGCGTAAGAACTATCCTTATAATACGCTCCTTATGACTGCGCTTTTTCTTTTTTTTGCTCTTTTTTTTGTTACCGTCAGGCTTCCCGCTATGCGAGGAAAAGCTGTTTAAATCAAAGCTTGTTTCCCCCGTATCCTCAAGATTGCCCGAATTATCGTAACTGAATAAATCTCTGTCGTCCATTAAACACCTCCGCCGAAACCGGCATCTGTAAAGTAATGTTCGGTATTATTATACTATATTAAGGAAATTTTTTCAAGCTTTACGGTGTTTGTATTATCAAACCTTAATATCTGACATTCTCTGAAGCCTATGCCGTAAGCCGTTTTCACGGCGGTATCAAACGCAAAATCAAGATTTTCTTTATTGTGACAGTCGCTTGACAGTATTATTTTTCCGCCGTTTTCGTAAATTATTTTAAGGATTGCATTAGACGGAAAGGTGACCGAACGCGCGCCGCGTGCCATTGAGCCGGTATTAATTTCAAACGGCTTTCCGTAAGGCACAAGCGCCTTTACCGCTCTTTCGGCGGCTTTTAAAAAACGCGGGCTTTCTGTGTAACCGTTTTTTTCGCTGTACTTTGAAACCAAGTCGAAATGCCCGATTATATCGGCGTTTGTTTTTCTTAAAACATCACTTTCCAGCGCGAAATAATCCTCGGCAAGCGCGTCGAAATCGCCGCCGTAAAGCCTTTCGACAGCGTTTTTCACAATTTCGGCGGTATAGTCAACGGCTATATATTCGCCGTTTTTCTTTACATAATGAACCGAGCCTATAACATAATCGTAAGGCTCTGTGGGCTCGTCAGAAAAATAATCCTGCTCAATCCCGCAGAAAATCTCTATCTTGCCCTTATATTTTTGCTTTAATTCTGCTATCTCCGCTCGGTATTTTTCGGCAGCTTCGGGACTTAAAGCAAATTCCTTATCCATATCGGTATAGCTGTGGGAAGAAAAGCCGAGCGAAGAAAAGCCCTTATCAAGCGCGGCTTTAATAAGCTCCTCGGGTGTGTCCTTTCCGTCGCAGTAGCTACAGTGCGTATGAAAGTTACATTTCATCGCTTGCCATTTTCTCCTGCTTGACCTTGTGGTCAATAACGTGGCGGGAGGCAAGCTCGCGCCGTACATCGTCCACCGAAATTCCCATTTCCACCATCATCACCATAACATGATAGGCAAGGTCTGCAATCTCATAAACCGTTTCCTTTTTGTCGTTATCCTTGCCGGCGATAATTACCTCGGTCGATTCCTCCCCGACCTTTTTAAGGATTTTATCCATACCCTTTTGGAATAAATAGGTTGTATACGAGCCCTCGGGCATTTCCTTTTTTCTTCCCTCTAAAAGCGCATACAGTCCGTCCATTGAAAACTCCGCGCGGTTTTCACTCTCAAAAACCGTGTTTGTAAAACAGGAATCGGAGCCTGTATGACAAGCCGGACCGTCCTTTTCGACAACCACCGTCAGCGCGTCCTTATCGCAGTCGGCGGTGATTGATACAATGTGCTGATAATTTCCGCTCGTCTCGCCTTTAAGCCACAGCTCGTCTCTTGAACGGCTGTAAAAACAGGTGAGCTCCTTTTCCATTGATATTTTAAGGCTTTCCTTATTCATATAGGCTAAAGTCAGCACCTTTTTGCTGTGCGCGTCAACGACGACCGCCGGAATAAGCCCCTTTTCGTCAAATTTAAGCTCGTCAATATTAAGCATGTTTATAACCTCACTAATATGTTGTTTCTGTTAAGCAATTCCTTTAAATCGGATATTTTAACCTCGCCGAAATGGAAGATTGAAGCGGCAAGCCCTGCGTCTATATCGGGGATTTCACGGAACAGCGTTATAAAATCCTCAGGACAGCCCGCACCGCCCGACGCTATTACCGGGACCTTCACCGCCGCGCAGACGGCTTTTAACATTTCGATATCAAAACCCTTTTTAACCCCGTCGGTATCTATTGAATTGACGACCACCTCGCCCGCGCCGTTATCGACGCAACGCTTTATCCAGCTTATCGCTTCCATGCCGGTGTCGTCCCTGCCGCCCCGCGCAAAAACGCGGAACTCGCCGTTTACGCGCTTTATATCAGCCGAAATAACCACGCACTGACTGCCGTATTTTACGGCGGCTTCCTTTATTAAATCGGGATTTTTAATTGCTCCCGAATTTACGCTTACCTTGTCCGCGCCGCATTTTAGCACCCTGTCGAAGTCCTCGACCGTGTTAATACCTCCGCCGACGGTAAGAGGAATAAAAATATTGCTTGCTACTTCCTTTAAAATGTCGGTAAAAAGCTTTCTTCCGTCGCTTGAAGCGGTAATATCGTAAAACACAAGCTCGTCCGCGCCGCAGTCGCTGTAATATTTGCCAAGCTGAACGGGTGAAGAAACGTCGCTTAACCCCTCAAAATTTACGCCCTTTACTACCCTGCCGTCCTTAACGTCAAGACAGGGAATTATTCTTTTTGTTATCATTTCGCCGCCTCCAGTGCCTCTTTAAGGTCGATAGCTCCCGTATAATAAGCCTTTCCGATTATCGCGCCGTAAAGTCCCAGCTGTCTTAACGCTTTTATGTCATCAATATCAGAAATTCCTCCCGAAGCTACAATATCCATATCGAATTTTTGCGATAATTCCTT
>JAEDNG010000004.1 GCA_016302625.1 Clostridiaceae bacterium | reverse complement strand
GGTGGCTCCCGTATCCAATATGTACTCCCCAAGTATTTCCGCCCTGTCCTGTGTGGCCTCTTTCATACAATCAACTCCCCAAAGGCATGTTTTTCACACCTAACGACTAATTAATTGTATGCTGAAAATAATCAAAATATAACATCATCGCAAATAATCTATGCACATGCGGGTGCCGCTTCATGTTCTAAAGTGATTGAAATTACCTGAATTGTATGTTATACTTTTCCGGAGGTGATTTTTACGGTCAGCTACGCTTATTATGACAGCAAAATCGGAATTATTAAGATCGGAGTCAGCAACGGTGCGGTTTGTGAAATTAAATTCACTGACAATCGCGGTAAAAGCGTACCTTCCGAGCTTTCCGACACGGCTTTTAAAGAAATATCGGAATACCTTGACGGAAAACGGAAAGCCTTTGATTTCAAAATAACCCCGTCAGGTACGGATTTTCAAAAACGTGTATGGACAGAGCTTTGCAAAATACCATACGGAGAAACAAGGACTTACGGCGAAATCGCCGCATTTCTCGGCAATCCGAAAGCCGCGCGGGCGGTTGGAAACGCCTGCAATAAAAATCCGATTTTAATTGCTGTTCCCTGCCACCGGGTATTAGGAGCGGACGGCTCTTTGACGGGTTTTGCAGCAGGAATAAAAATTAAAGAATATTTACTTAAGCTTGAAAACAGTGTTGTTCAGCTAATTTAAAACGTCCGGACTAAAATATAGCCGGACGTTTTAAATATCATTATCAAAGTTTTAGAGCGGTTATTACTAACCTCTTTTGCTTAAAACTTCGTCTTCGTATTTCTTAATTTCATCAAACCACTTAGGACCGGCGGTAACGCCTTCGGTCTCACAGTAATGCTCCCAGACATCTGCGAAGGGCAGCATTTTAGCCTCCTCCTGCATTACCATAAGCTCGGTAAACCTGCCCTCGTCCTGAAGCTTTTTAAGCAGCTCGTTCGGCAGACACATAGCGTTAAGCAAAGCCTTCTGCCAGCTGCGGAATCCTACCGTCCAAGCGGAAATACGGTTTATGCTCGCGTCAAAGAAGTCAAGCGCCATATAAACCCTGTCAAGCGCGTTGTTGCGGACAACCTCTTTTGCCATTTCCTTGGTCTCGTCATCAAGCAAAACAACATGATCGGAATCCCAGCGTACGCCTCTTGTTATATGTAAAGCAATTTCCGGGAAGAAACAGAGAAGCGCCGGAATTTTATCCGAAACATACTCCTGCGGATGATAGTGACCGTTATCCATAAGGGGCAGACAGCCTGGGTGTGTCGCGGCAAAGCTCAAGGTGAACTCAGCACTGCCGGCGGTAAATGACTCAACGCCTATTCCGAATACCTTTGACTCGGCGCAGGGCTTAACCATCGCAGGGTCATGCGGCTCTGAAAGTATCTCCTCAAACGACTCCTTATATCTCATTCTCGGACCCATTCTGTCAGCCGGAATATCCTTATAGCCGTCGCCCGTCCAGATGTTCATAACGCACGGAATACCCGTTTCCTCGGCAAAGTACTGTGAAATACGGATGCACGCCTTGCCATGGTTAATCCAGAAACGGCGAACCTCCTCATCGGGGCTTGAAAGTGTAAGCCCGTCCTTTACCATCGGATGTGAGAAAAATGTGGGGTTGAAATCAATACCCATGTTTCTTGCCTTAGCGTATTCTACCCACTTTTTAAAATGCTTAGGCTCTAATTTGTCACGGTCGGCAAACTCGCCGTCCTCAAAAATCGCATAGCTTGCGTGAAGATTAAGCTTCTTTTTTCCCGGGCAAAGCGACATCGCCTTGTCCATATCCTGCATAAGCTGTTCGGGAGTAGTAGCCTTTCCGGGATAATTTCCCGTTGTTAAAATACCGCCCGAAAGTGCGTCCTTGCTGTCAAAACCGCCGACATCGTCGCCCTGCCAGCAGTGGAGAGCTACCGGAACGGTTTTAAGCTTTTCTATCGCCGCGTCGGTATCTATTCCAAACTCGGCATAGCGTTTTTTTGCTTCCTCATATCTTGTCATACCGTTACCTCCGTTTTTTATTTTATTATACCTTAAATAACATAAAAAAATAAGGACATTAATTTTTTAATTAAGCGTCCTCATTTAAGCGATAGTTTTTCGGGCTGACGCCGTATTTCTCAGTAAAAATACGGTAGAAATAGCTTGTGTTTTCATAGCCCACCATAATAATTATATCCCCCACCGAAAGCGCGGTGGTTTTAAGCAGATATGCCGCCTTTGAAAGTCTTTTTTCCATCAGATTTTCCTTGAAGGTCTTCCCTGTCGCCTCCTTGACGGTGCTGCTGACATATGCCGCTGAAACATTACAGCGTTTAGCGACGTTATTTAAGCTGGCGTGGGAATAATTCTGCTCAATTTCGGTAAGCGCCGACATGACTATCGTGTTTGCGACGGTCTGCGGCTCTCCCGTGACAAGAAAATCGGTACAACCGAGAAGCTGTAAAAACAAAAGCCCCATTGTGACCTGATTAATATTCCGACGGTTGGGCTGCTTGTTTACAACACTCCATATAAGATTTTCCATTAAATTCTGAACCGGCAGAACGTCCGCTACGTTAAAGTGCATATAGCTTATTTCATGACCCTTTCCGGTAAGTCCCGAAAAAAGAAACTGGCTTATTTTATTGTCCGAGCCTATCATTTCTATCGCGGTGTTTAAAAACTGCGGAAGGACAATAAGATTGATCGCGATATCGTCAAAATCGGTAATACCGGTCTGATGGCTCGCGTGCTGATTTAAAATCAGTATCTCTCCTGCTTTTAGCGTAATTTCCGCCGTGTCGTTAATTATATGACGCTGTGAGCCCGAACACATATATATAATCTCAATATAATTATGGCTGTGCTTAGGGAACGCGATAAAACGAGTGTTTGGACGAATGGTAAACAGCTTTCCCGATTCTAACAGCTTTTGACTGTCCACAAGCGAGGGCATATTATCCGAGTAAACGCTCATATCAAGCTTTCCGCCGTCTAAAATACTCTTTTCCTCGTCCGTGATTTTTGAAAGCTGTTCAAGCAGCGCTTTATTCATTATTTTCACCCCAAACCCGGCTTTTTTATATTCAGTTTTCCTTTTCAAAAATACCGCACCTTTTAACGGTTAAATAAAAGGGTATGCCGAATGCGTAACATACTATAAGCTCACCGAGTCCGACCTCAAGACCCGAAATCACAAAGCCCCAGAGGGTGAAGCCCTCAGGCAGAAAGAAAAAAGCGATTTCAAGACCGATTACCACCGCATTTATAATAACCGGCGGAAGCATTGCAAGCAAAGGAAGCCCCTTAAATTTAATATTTCTTAAATAATATGTAATTATCGCCGCAACAAGAGTAGCTGCCGTACCGAAAATCATATCAAGCATATTAAACGAGCCGATATTAGCAATAAAGCACCCGATTGTTACACCGGGGATAGCAGCGGGCGTGAATATCGGAAGTAAGGTTAAGACCTCCGAAATTCTTAACTGAATAGGGCCGTATGCCAATGAAAAAACATTGCATAAATATGTAAGTCCCGCATACGCGGCGGCAATAAGCGCGCCTGTAACTATAAATTCGATTCTCTTTTTACTGGTTGCCATTACAATTCTCTCCCGGGAGATTTATCTTTAAGTTTTTTGTAGAATTCAACCGCAAGACGGTCGCACCGTTCGTTTTCGGCATGTCCCGCGTGACCCTTGACCCACTCAATTTTTACATCATGAGTATCAAGCAGATTTAAAAGGCGCTCCCAAAGGTCTGAATTCAGCGCCGGCTTTTTATCAGCCTTGCGCCAGCCGTTTTCCCGCCACGACCTTGCCCAGCCCTTGCCTATACCGTCCGCAACATATTTTGAGTCGGTGACAAGCCTTACCGCGCAGGGCTCTTTAAGCGCTTCAAGTCCCTTTATTGCCGCGGTTAATTCCATTCGGTTGTTCGTTGTGTTTTCCTCGCCGCCGCACAGCTCTTTTTCATGCTCACCGTATCGGAGGACTACTCCCCAGCCGCCGGGACCCGGATTGCCGGAACAGGCGCCGTCGGTAAATATTTCTATATATTTTTTCATATCAGTACCGTCTGTAACAGCCGATTACCTTTCCGATAACATGGGGGTCTTCGGGATAAATAGGAGAATAATCCGGATTTTCAGGCATGAATATTATTTGCCTGTCCTTAATAAGCAGACGCTTTACGGTCGCGTCGTCCCCGTCCATGCCTATTACAATATCGCCGCTTCGGCAGACAGCGTTTTTATCGGCAATGATAATATCGCCGTCAAGAATACCGGCGTCGCGCATGCTAAGGCCGGACACACGCAGGGCGAAAAGCCCCTCCGCGTCCTTTGACGGATACGGAATATAATCCTCTATCTCCTCAATCGCAAGAATAGGCTGTCCGGCCGTTATTTTACCGACTACCGGCACCATTGAGGAATCGTATTCCATATCAAGCCGTATAGCGCGGGAGGATTTCGCGTCTCTTACTATGTAGCCCTCCTCCTCAAGCGCGTTAAGAATAGCGTGAACCGTCGAAGTGGACTTAATTCCCGTGGCGGTGCAGATTTCCCTTACAGTCGGAGGAAAACCGGAGGACATTTCTTTTACAAGAAATTCATATACTTTAAGCTGTTTTTCACTAAGCGGAGCTTTTGACATAAGACTTACTCCCTTCGAACAAATATTCTTTTTTAATTATATCATTTTCGCCGCTTCGGCGCAACACTTTTTTCTTTTTTTCCGAATATTTCGAAAATTCCCATCACAATAAGCAATCCGCCGAATATTTTAGCGGTAATATCTCCGCCGAAATAATCGGTAAAATAAAGCCCCAATACCGTGCCAAGCAGTCCCCAAGCCGCGATTTTTAAAGTAATTTTCCATTTGATTTGCTTTTTTATACTGTAAACAATTACCGCGGCTGCAGCGATGGGTATAAAAAACAACAGATTAATTCCCTGCGCCTTTAGTTGCGCGGTATCGGTAAACAGTGCAAGGTAAATGATAAGCACCGCGCCGCCGCCAAGCCCCATTGCGCCTATAACTCCCGAAAAAAGCCCTGCTAAAAGGGCGGCCCACTTCATTTGAAAAGCAGGCGTACGCCTGCGTAGACCATAAATCCGCCGAAAATCCGTTTAAGCCATATGGGGGATATTTTTTTAAGACAGTAGGTTCCTATAAGCGACCCAATAAGACCGCCCGGTATGAATATAAAGGAATCCGCAAGCGCAACATAGCCTTTAAAAAGGTAAATCGCGGCGCTCAAAACGGTTATCGGCAGAATTACCGCTACCGCGTTCGCGTGCGCATCCTTGCGTTCAAAACCGAGCTTTTTAAGCAAGGGCACAGCGATAATCCCTCCGCCCGCGCCTAAAAGCCCGTTTATAATACCAACCGTTAGTCCGGCAATCGCCGTAAATAAATTATTTTTACCGTATGACTTCATATTACCACCGATAGTATTTTAACCCCAAATCGCCTAAATAAACCTCCCGTATTTGGTGTTATTTGGATTTGATAGCAATATTTGTCTATAAATTATAATATATTTTACTTGCAAAAATAAACGGTAATTTGTAAAATTAGAATATAGAAATTTATAATTGAAAAGGTGGCTTTGCAGTGATTCGCGTCACAATTTACAATGAATTTGCACATGAAAAAACCGATGATGCCGTCAAGTTAATTTACCCTAACGGCATACATATGGCGTTAAAGGAACACATACAGGACGATGAAATAACCGTTAAAACCGTCACGCTTGACAATGTAAACGATATTACCGACGAGCTCTTGAATAATACCGATGTAATGCTTTGGTGGGGGCATATGCATCATAACGATGTTCCGGACGAGGTGGCAAATCGGGTTCAGAACGCGGTGCTTTCGGGTATGGGAATGATATTCCTCCACTCCGCACACCATTCAAAGCCCTTTAAGCTGCTTATGGGTACTCCCTGCTCGCTCGGCTGGCGCGAGAACGGCGACCGTGAATATGTTTGGGCAATAGACCCCTCTCACCAAATAGCGCAGGGTATCGACCGTTACATAAAGCTTGACCATGAGGAAACCTATGCCGAGCCGTTCAGCATTCCCGAACCCGACAAGCTTATATTTATCGGCAGCTACGAAGGCGGCGAGGTATTCAGAGCCGGTTGCTGTTACAGACGCGGCTACGGCAAAATCTTCTACTTCCAGCCCGGCCACGAAAGCTTCCCGACCTATCACAACCCTCAGATTATAAAGGTCATTAAGAACGCAATTCACTGGGCTTATTCCGATTACCGCAAGGAAATCGACTGCCCGCATATTAAAAAAATTGAGGAATAAAAAATGAAAAAGAACTTTGCCGTTATAGGCTACGGCGGACAGGGCGCATGGCACACACGCCAAATAATAGCCAGCGACGTTGCCGCGCTCACCGGAATTTACGATATTGACCCTGCGAAAAACGCTCTTGCCGAAAAAAACGGTATTAAAGCTTATTCCTCCTTTGAGGAAGTGCTTAATGACAGCGCGGTAGAAACGGTTGTAATTGCCGTTCCCAACGACGACCACAAGGAGCTTGTTATTAAATCGCTTGAAGCCGGAAAAAATGTTATCTGCGAAAAGCCGGTTGAAATGTCGGTAGCAGCATTTGACGAAATGACCGACGCCGCTGATAAATCAGGGAAGCTATTCACAGTTCACCAGAACAGACGGTGGGACGTTGACTATTTAGCAATGAAAAAAATTGCCGAATCGGGTGAAATCGGCGAGCTTATCAATATTGAATCCCGTATTCACGGCTCACGCGGTATTCCGAGCGACTGGCGCTGTACCAAGGCTAAAGGCGGCGGAATGATCCTTGACTGGGGCGTGCACCTGATCGACCAAATTCTCCAGATTATAAAGGAAAAGGTTGTAAGAATTTACTGCACCGAAACCCATATCACCAATTCCGAGGTGGACGACGGCTTTAAGCTTACAATGTATTTTGAAAGCGGAAAGACCGCCTATGTCGAGGTCGGTACATATAACTTTATCGCTATGCCGCGATTTTATCTGCAATGCAAAAACGGCAGCGCGATTATTGAGGACTGGCAGAAGAACGCGCAGGTTGCCCGCATGAAAGCATGGAACGAAAAAGAGGTTCTCCCCGTTCAGACCGCCGCGGGTATAACCAAAACAATGGCGCCTCGGGACGAGATTACGCTTGATATGTATGAAGCAGAGCGCCCTGTCAGCGACGTTCACGATTTTTACCGCAACTTCTGCTCCGCGCTTGATAATAAGGCTCAGCTTGCGATAACCCATAACGAGGTTCGCCGTGTCATGCAGGTTATGGAAGCGTGTTTCGAGTCATCCGATAAAAAGCAAGCGCTCAAGGTGAATATTTAATGGTACGGCTTGCTACCGTCGGCACAAGCGCGATAACCGAAAAGTTTTTAGCCGCCTGTCGCTTAACCGGAAAGTACAACTTTCATACAGCCTTTTCGAGAAGCCGCGAAAACGGCGAAAGGTTCGCAAGAGCGCAAGGGTTTGAGCATTTTTCCGACGATTTAAGGGCGGTTGCTGAAAACCCTGAGATCGACGCGGTTTACATAGCTACTCCTAATGTTTTTCATTATGAGCAAAGCAAGCTTTTTCTTAAAAACGGTAAGCATGTCATCTGCGAAAAGCCAATAACTACCGACTGCCAAAAGTATGATGAACTGCTTTGCCTTGCAAACCAAAAGGGACTTATATATACCGAAGCGATAATGTCAAGGCACTGTGCGGGTCGTGCGGTTCTCCTTGACGCATTAAAGCAAATAGGCAGAATTTCACAGGTGCGTATTGATTTTTGTCAGCTTTCAAGCCGCTATGAAAAATTCAAAAACGGCGAGCATGTCAACATATTCGATATGTCACTCGCCGCAGGAACACTTATGGATTTGGGTGTTTACTGCGTCTATGCCGCTCTTGATTTATTCGGAAAGCCCGATACCGTATCAGCCGCCGCTGCCTTTGCAGATAACGGCGCCGACCTTTCCGGCGGGGCGGTTTTAGGCTATAATGACTTTACTGCGGTTCTTTCCTACAGTAAAATCGGGCAGTCGAAAACAGGCTCGGAAATAGTCGGCGACAAGGGTGTGGTTAAAATCGGCTCTATATCCCAGTACGCCGATATTTCGCTCATGAAAGACGGCAAGGAAATTCCGCTTTTAGGAATACCTGAACGCGCCGAGATTATGCGCGGAGAAGCGGAAAAATTCGCCGATTATATTGAAAATAATGACGCTTTTTCTGATGATTACAAAAGCGTCTGCGAATTAACACGCAATGTCCATACATGTATGGATTTAATAAAACAAAGCGCAAATATTAAATACACTATAAAGGAGTGCAGTTTATGAAGCTTGGAATTGTAAGCGCGATTTATGACGGCTTTACCTTTGAAGAGGCTGTCGAAAACGCCGCCCAAAACGGCTGCGAATGTATGGAGGTCGCCTGTTGGCCTCAAGGCAAGGCGGAAAGAAGATACGCGGGCGTAAGCCACATTGATGTGGATAATACTTCCCCCGAATATATCGCCTATATCAAAGACTTCTGTGCTAAAAAAGGTGTTGAGATTTCCTCACTCGCTTTTTATCCTAACACAATGGACGGAAACCTTGAAAAGAGGAACGCAAGTATTGCGCACCTTAAAAAGGTCATAAATATGAGCGCGCTTTTGGGCGTCAATATGGTTACAACCTTTATCGGCAGGGACCAGACCAAAACGGTTGAGGAAAATTTAGAGCTGTTTAAAGAAATATGGCCGCCGATAATTAAGCTTGCCGAGGAAAAGGGCGTTAAGGTTGCCATTGAAAACTGCCCGATGCTTTTCGGCGCTGACCAGTGGCCGGGCGGACAGAATCTCTTTACCACCCCCGCCCTTTGGCGCAAAATGTTTGAACTTCTGCCGAGCGATAATTTCGGTATAAACTATGACCCGAGTCACTTTATCTGGCAGCATATTGATTACATAAAGCCTCTTTATGAATTTAAAGATAAAATTTTCCATGTTCACTTTAAGGATATAAAGATTTATCCCGATAAGCTGAACGACGTGGGAATTATGGGCTATCCGCTTGATTATATGAGTCCGAAGCTCCCCGGACTCGGTGACGTTGACTGGGGCAAATATGTTTCCGCGCTTACCGATATCGGCTTTGACGGTTTCGCCTGCATTGAGGTTGAGGACAAAGCTTTTGAGGGCACAAAGGAACGGATTTTAGATTCAGTAGCACTTAGCTGTCGCTATATGCGTCAGTTCGTGATATAAAAATAATTTTTCGGAGGAAAATAAAATGGCAATTGACATGAACAATTTTACAAGCAACCAATCCGGGGAAAGCGCTGTAAAAAGCGACCGCAAGCTCCGTATCGGTATAATCGGTACAGGCGGAATTGCGAATTCTCACATCGACAGCTACTTAAAGCAACCTGATGTTGAGGTTGTCGCAGGCGCAGACCTTATTCCCGGAAAGGCTGAAAAATTTTTTGAGGATCACAAAGTTGAGGCTAAAGCTTTCACAGACTACAAGGAAATGGTTGACACCATGAACCTCGACGCGGTAAGCGTTTGTACATATAACCGTACACATGCGGAATGTACAATTTATGCGCTTGAGCACGGAATTAATGTATTGCTTGAAAAGCCTATGAGTGTTACTCTCGACGAGGCAGTTGACATCTGCCGTGCTGAAAAGAAGAGCGGAAAGGTTCTTTCAATCGGTTTCCAGCCCCGTTTTGACGACAACATGAAAATGATTAAAAAGATAGTTCAGTCAGGTGAACTGGGTCGCGTATACTATGTTCAGACCGGCGGCGGACGCAGACACGGTATTCCGGTAAGCTGGTCTGAGACCTTTATCGAAAACGATAAGGCGGGTCTCGGCGCATTGGGCGATATCGGCTGCTACTCAATCGACCTTGTTATGAACGCACTCGGCAATCCGAAGCCACTTACCGTAACAGGTACTGCTACCGATTATTTCGGCACCACACCCGAGGCTTATTCACAGGTCGGCAAGCCGGAATGTGCAAAGAAATTCAGCGTTGACGACTTTGCCTCCGCTTATATCCGTCTTGAGGGCGGTATTGTCCTCGACTTCCGTATTGCCTGGTATATGCACCTTGACACTCCCGGAGACACTATCATTATGGGTACAAAAGGCTCACTCCGTATTCCCTCAACCGACTGCTGGAATGGCTCTTTCAATAAGCCGATGACAATTTACCACGATGTAGCCGGAGAGCCTGTTGAAACCGTAATTCCGCTTCTCCCCGCTACTACCGATCTGTTTGACCGTAAGATCCGCTCTTTCCTTGACGCCATCATCACCGGCGGCGAGGCTCCGGTTCCGTCAAGCCAGATTATTTACAATCAGGCTATTCTTGACGGTATTCAGAAGTCAAGCGAATGCGGTCACGAGGTTGAAATCAGCATTCCCGAAATCTGATTATAAGTAAAAAATATCGGCAGCCCCAAAAAGGCTGCCGAAAAATAAACAGGAGACATTATTATGTACGATTTTCCGATTGCTTTACAGCTTTATTCAGTAAGAGACGATATGGCGTCTGACTTTGAGGGTACCCTTAAAAAGGTCAAAGCCTTAGGCTATGACGGCGTTGAGTTTGCCGGACTTTACGGAAAAAGCGCCGCCGAAGTCAAAAAAATGTGCGATGAAATAGGTCTTGTTCCGATTTCCGCCCATGTTCCGTTTGTTGATATGATTAACGACCCCGATTTACTTAAAACATACAGTGAAATCGGCTGCAAATACGTGGTTATTCCCTATCTCACCGAAGAATACCGGCCGGGCGCCGATAAATTCGGCGAAGTAATCGAGGGCGCCAAAATGCTCGGTAAAAAAGCAAATGAGCTCGGTATGAAGCTTTGCTATCACAACCATGACTTTGAGTTTGTAAAAATCAACGGCGAATATGCCCTTGATATCCTTTACAAAGAGGTTCCTGCCGATTTGCTTTCACCCCAGCTTGACACCTGCTGGGTAAATGTCGGCGGTGAAAATCCGTCTGACTATATCCGCAAATATGCCGGCAGAATTGAAATAGTTCATCTTAAGGACTTTACCGGTGGCAAGAGCGAAAATATGTATGCTCTTATCGGAATTGACGACGACAAGAAGAAAGAGGCATCAGGCGGCTTTGAGTTCCGTCCGGTAGGCTACGGACTTCAGAACTTCCCCGCTATTCTTGACGCTTCAAAGGAAGTAGGCGCAAAGTGGGTCGTAGTTGAGCAGGATAGCCCGAGCATGGGCAAAACTCCGCTTGAGTGTGCCGAAATGAGTATCAACTATCTTAAAAAGATCTTTTAAGCGCGTTTGAATTACCTCGGTATTCCGCGGGCGACACGTTCATTATCTGTTTGAACGCACGGTTAAACGATCTTATCGTTCCGAAGCCGACATCTTCAGAGATGTCGGCTATTTTTGTATCGGTTTCTCGCAGGAGGTTGCATGCCTCGGTTATCCTCAGGTTGTTTATGTATTCATTGAAATTCTGTTTCAGCCTTTTGTTGATTAAATGCGATATGTAATATTTACTTAAATGCAGACTTTCCGCAACATAATCAAGAGTAATATCGTCTTTATAATTATGTGTGCAGAAATCTATTATATTGTAAAAAGCGGAGTTATTTTCCGCATTGACCGTTTTAAGCTGAAGTCCCGGCAAAATAAGGCTCATCATGACATTGAGATAACCGTTTATAGCGAGATTTTTATACTGTCCGCCCGCCGTATATATCCTGTCAAATACTTCTTTCAGCTCCTTATTATCGGAAACGGATATAATATTTGTGTCCGGTATGCTTTTGGAAATTTCCGAAGAATGACCGTATATGATATCGGGTGAAAAAATAATAACCATATATTCGCCGCGCTGTACCGTTTTGTAATAATGTATCTGATTTGGAAAGGTTATGAACATATCTCCCGGATTTAACAGATAGCTGTTTTTATCGGCGTACGCCACGGACTTACCGTTTCTGACATATACTACCTCTAACTCCTTATGCAAATGAACCGTCGGACCGAGACCATCGCTTTTCATATATTCAATTGTCCGCGTCTTATTTTCATAAATAACGTCCATGCTATCACCTTCTGTAATATATCATATGTTTTTTTAATTTGCAAGCACTTCCGGATTAATTATAACATAATAGGACAACACGGAATATTATGTTAGTGTAACTGTTTCATTTAGCTAACATTCAAGGAGTGAAGTACTTATGAAAAGTCTTAATAATATAAATCCCGGTGAAAATGCAAGAATAGGACAAATTCTTATGGGCGGAAGTATGAGAAGGCGGCTGCTTGATATCGGGCTTACTCCCGACACCTATGTAGAATGTGTCGGTAAAAGTCCCGGCGGAGACCCAAAGGCGTTTCTTATCCGCGGCGCCGTAATCGCAATACGCTCTGAGGACTGCGCCGATATACTTATAAACTGATTTTCGGCTAATTCTGATTAAGCCTTTTATAAAGCTCGGTAATCTCGGCTTTAAGCGCCGCGTTTTCGGGCTCGGAAAGCGAAGGATCTTGCTTTAAAAGCCTCTCCGCTTCCCTGCCCGCCAGATGCAAGGTTTCACGGTCAGCAAAAATATCCGCGATTTTCATGTCCGGCAGTCCGTGCTGACGGGAGCCTAAAAAATCCCCCGGGCCGCGCAGCTTTAAATCCTCGTCCGCGATTTTAAAGCCGTCGCGGCATTCTTTTATTACCTTTAACCTTTTTTTAGTGTCATAGGCAGTGCTGTCAGAAATCAAAATACAGGCGGATTTGTACTGCCCCCTCCCTATTCTCCCGCGAAGCTGATGAAGCTGGGACAGTCCGAACCGCTCGGCGTTTTCAATCACCATAATAACCGCGTTCGGAACGTCTATTCCGACCTCGATAACCGTTGTGGCTATGAGCAGCTGTATTTCCCCATCGGCAAAGCTACGCATAACCGCCTCTTTTTCCTTGGGTTTCATTTTTCCGTGGAGCAGACCGACCGAATAATCCGAAAATTCGCCGTTCTTTAAACTTTCGTAATACTCATTTGCCGAAACAGCGGAAAGTACCTCGTTTTCTTCCACCAACGGACAGACGATATACCCCTGTCTTCCCTCGTCCAAAAATTTTCTGATATATTTATAAACACGACTATGATATGCCGAGGTGACGCAGTAGGTATCAATCTGCTGTCTGCCCTTCGGGTATTCGTCAATAATACTGATATCAAGATCGCCGTAGATTATTAGTCCCAGCGTTCGCGGAATCGGCGTTGCCGACATGACAAGCGTATGCGGGTTTTGCC
The DNA here is from genome assembly GCA_016302625.1 of Clostridiaceae bacterium. Classification (GTDB taxonomy): domain Bacteria; phylum Bacillota; class Clostridia; order Oscillospirales; family Acutalibacteraceae; genus UBA737. The sequence goes on along the minus strand of JAEDNG010000004.1, from coordinate 5,809 downwards.
CCTTTAACGAAAGTCTGCCCCTTTGTTCCACGCCGAATCGGTGCTGTTCGTCGGTTATTACAAGCCCTAAGCTGTTAAATTCCACATCGTCGGTTAAAAGCGCGTGAGTACCAACGGCGACGTCGATATCTCCGCTTTTAAGCGCCGCTTTTACCTCGTTTTTTTGTTTTTTTGTCATTGAACCTGTAAGCAGAGCACATTTAATTCCGCTCTTCTCCGTTATGGAGCTTAGAGTTTTGAAATGCTGCTCGGCTAAAATCTCGGTCGGGGCCATCAGCGCCGCCTGAAAGCCGCTGCCTGCCGAAACAAAGCAGAGCGCGGCGGCAACAGCCGTTTTTCCGCTGCCGACGTCACCTTGAACAAGTCTGTTCATCGGTCTGCCCGACGACATATCGGCAAGACATTCGTTTACAACCCTTTCCTGCGCCCCTGTTAAGGAAAAGGGCAAAGTCTTTTTAAATTCCTCAAATATAGCCGGATTTACCGTATATCCCGTAAGCCCACGCTTACGTTTTTTAAGAAAGGAAAGACCGGTCTGCAAGACAAAAAGCTCTTCAAAAACAAGCCTTTTTTTCGCGCGTTCGAGATTTTCGGGAGCTAACGGAAAATGTATATTCTTAACCGCAAAATCAAAGCCGCAAAGTTTATTTCTTTCCCTTATGCTGTCAGGCAGAATATCGGGCAAGGTAATACCGCTTTGAAGTGCGTTTATCATCAGGTTTTCGATTGCCTTTGAAGTAAGCTTTCCGGAAGAAACATAAATCGGCTCTATTCCGTTGAAGCCGCCCTCCTTAATTTCGGGCGACGGCATCTGCCGCATTACAAAGCTCCCGCCTAATTTTCCGTAAAAAAGATAGGTAGAACCCTCGTGAAGCTTATCAGCCAAGAATTTTTGATTGAAAAGCGTGACTTCCATAAGTCCGCTTTCGTCCTCGGCGTTAAATTTAAAAAGCGTCATATCCTTGCGTATGTAATTCTTTTTTACAGGAGTTACAATTTTTGCCCTTACACAGACATTTTCATCAAAGGGGCACTCAGCGATAGGAGTAACGTTACGCCAGTCAAGATACGCGCGCGGATAAAAACGCAAAAGAGCACCGACCGTATCGATGCCCTTTTTGCGCAAAAGCTCAGCCCGCTTTTCACCCACGCCCTTTAAATACTGAATATCGGTGGAAGCTGTCAGCATAAGTTTTCTCCTCTTTCAATTACTCTACCGAAAGGATATAGTAGTAAATCGGCTGACCCCCGTTTATCACGGTGATTTCGGTTTTAGAGCCGTATTTCTGCTGAATTTGCTCCTCAAGCGCCGCCGCCTGCTCGTCTGTAACATCTTCGCCGTAAATTACGGTGACAAACTGGCTGTCGCGCTTTATCATCTGCTTTAAGAGCTTCATAACGCTCTTTTCAAGGTCGGTATCGACAAAGGAAATCTTACCGCCAAGCATAGCAAGAAGCTCGCCCTTTTTAATCTCATGACCGTCAAAGTCCGAATCGCGTGCGGCAAAGGTAATCTGTCCGGTAGCTATCCTCTCGGTCGATTTCTGCATTTCAATCGCATTTGTCTCGCAGTCATTATCGCCGTCATATGCTAACATTGCCGAAATGCCCTGCGGAATGGTCCTTGTGTGGATAACAATTACCTTTCTTGTGCTTATCGGAATTGCCTGCTCCGCCGCCATGATAATGTTTTTATTATTAGGCAGTACATATACCGTCTCCGCCGGAGTAGCTTCGATAGCTTTTAGAATATCGTCGGTGCTCGGATTCATGGTCTGACCGCCGGACACAATTGTATCAACACCTAAGTCTTTAAACAGATTTGCAATTCCGTCACCGGCGCAGACAGAAACAAAGCCTACGGGCTTTGTGGGAGCAACCGGAATAAAGGTTTCTGTTAAATCCGCGCTCTTAGCCGGCTTTTTCTGCGCGCTTTCAGCGTCGTGCTTGGCTCTTTCGTGCTGGTCGCGCATGTTTTCAATTTTAAGGTGGACAAGCTGACCGAAGGTAAGCGCATTTTCAATTGCATTTCCGGGGTGGTCGGTATGAACGTGTACCTTGATTATTTCATCGTCGTCAACAACAACCACGCAGTCACCGATGCTTTCAAGATATGCCCGCAGCTCCGACGGCTCCTTGCCTAACTCCTTATCGCGGTTAACTATAAATTCCGTACAGTAGGTAAAGGTTATCTCGGTTTCATACTCGCCTGCCGCGTTTCTGGAGGTTTCTTCCTCTGTATCTTCAGTAGAAGCGGCGGCGTTCGACTGAATTATTACTCCGTCCCTTAATACCGACATCATTCCTTCAAGAATGGTGACAAAGCCCTTTCCGCCTGCGTCTACAACCCCCGCCTTTTTAAGCGCGGGAAGAAGCTCAGGAGTTTCCTCCAATGCGATTTTCGCGCCCTCAATAGCCGCGTCAAAAACACCGAGCTCGTCTTTTCCGTTATCAAGAGCCGCCTTAGCATGCTCGGATGCAACTCTCGCAACTGTAAGTATAGTACCCTCCGTCGGCTTCATGACAGCCTTGTAAGCCGCCTCAACACCGAGAGCAAAGGCCGCCGCGATATTTTCTGCTGTAACAAATTCATCGTCGCCTATTCCTTTTGCAAAGCCTCTGAAAAGCAGAGAGGTAATAACGCCCGAATTGCCTCTGGCGCCGCGAAGAAGTGCGGACGCGTTCACAGAAGCTACCTTTCCCGCAGTAGCTCCGCTTAATTTTTCAAGCTCCCTTGCGGAATTTCCGAGGGTCATCGACATATTCGTTCCCGTATCGCCGTCAGGCACCGGAAAAACATTTAAATCATCGATTTGCTTGCGGTTATTTGAAAGATTATTCGCGGCGGAAATCATAGCGTCGCGTAAAGTATCGCCGTTAAACAAATATAAACACTCCTTAGTGCGGTAATCGGTTATTCCTTGATACCGTCAATTTTTATTGTAACCTTACTGACGGTAATTCCCGCAGTATCTTTAACAACATATTTTACTTTTTCGGTAATGCTCGCGGCAATCGCGTTAATATTCATACCGTAGGTGACCACGATATGAAGCTCCACCGATACAGTATCCGCGTCACCCGTAACCTTAATTCCGGTATCAGGCTGATCAGCCTTTGAGAACTTATTAAAAATCTTTTGCCGGCTGTTGCTCGGAACCATTCCGACAACGCCGAAGCAGGATGTCACCTCATGACCTATAAGCTTTGAAAGATATGCTTCGGAAATATCAATCTTTCCCAGTCTTGTCTCATAAGCAATCATAATATATCCTCCTATTTTGTTTTGATTTTATATGATTCAATTGAAAAATAAATATCGCTCACAGAGGAATTATTTACATTTTCAATATTGTCATTGCAGAAAAGCACTCCCGTCCTGTAACAAACCGGAATGAACGGCATTTCGGTCTGCAAAACGGAGGCAACGTCTGTTATGTTATTAGCGGAAGAATACAAGCCCTTGATAAGCTCTGCCGCTGTTGCGACGGGCTGTTCGGCCTGTGTGCCGTCTATTCCTGAGCTCTCAGAAGAAGCGTCGGAGTCGTGGGATTTCTTAACCCCATATGCCGCGCTGCCGCCCTCAATTATAAGGCTCGAAATATCCATATTGGGTGTAATCGCGACCTCGGCGAGATAAAGCTGAAAGTTTCCTTCCGAGAGTGCGGCGGTATAATCCTCATAGGATTTTTCGACCACCCGAATATTAAAGCCGCACTCTGACAGCTGACTTGAAATAAGCCTTGCGGCAGCTACACGAAGGCGATTTTCCTTGTTTACAAGCAGGTCAAACTTAAGTCTTGCTCCGCTCGCGTTTTTGCGCACTCCTGCACTATCCAAACTATTATATCCTATTTTCTCTAAATTCTCAACTGTTATTTCTTTATTTGCCTGTAATTCTATATTTTGCACAGACTTAACCGCCTGCCAGACCGGATTATAAAAACCGTTTGCGGCTATCGCGTTGTTGTAATAGCCGTCCCTGCAAATAACCGAGCGGTCAATTCCGGAAGAAATCGCCTGACGAACAGCAGCCTGCGATAAATCACCGTGATTTACGTTTACGCCTATATATATCAGACGGTTAAGATTAATGTTAACCTTTTTACCGCTCATTCGAAGAATATTACCGTCCGAAATATCACTGTAATACATATCCGCCGCGCCGATTTCAACATAATGCGAAACCGATTCTTCATCCGGAGCGTTTATAAGCCGAATTTCTTTAACGGAAAAAGTATTGGAATTTCCGAGCGTTTTTTCGTTTAGAACAAGCTTAGTCATGTCGTCGTTAGGCATATACCTGCCACAGCCGATCGGCGGGAAAACCACTCCGTCGGAATTTGTTCTTTTTTCCGAATTTTTTTTCATTATCGGAAAATCTAGCAAATTTGCAAAATAGGGATCCGCCTTGTTCATCTTGAAAACTACTGTTTTTGAATCCGCAGCAGTTGCCGATACCGCCTCGTAAAGCTTATACGCATACTCCGTTGCAGATTTTTTAGCAAGATTAAAGGAATAAACCACATCCTCCGCTGTTAAAGAAGAACCGTCGGAAAATAATCTATTCTTTATTGTAACGGTACACGAAGCCCCGTTAATTTCGATTTTTTCCGCAAGACAATAGTGTATATTAAATTCATTATCAAGTTTAATAAGCGGCTCATATAAGAGCTTGCAAAGCTGACGGTTAATTTCCGTCGTAGCCGTGTACGGATTAAATGTGTCAGACGACGAATAAAGCAGAGTAAGATAATCTCTCGCATCAGACGCGGAAATATTCAAAACCGTCTCTGAGGAGGATACTCCGTCGGTATTTTCACGGCAGCCGCAAAGCAAAAACATTAATATTGCCAAAAAGGCCGCCAATATTTTTTTGTGTATTTTCAAAATATTTAATTCCCTTTCAGCATGTAATTATTTGATACAGATTCGTTTGGCAGATGAGGTCTTTCCGGTGCTTACATCGACATCAAAAATACAACCGCAAAGCATGCATCTTCCCTCCGCCTGTTCAAATTTTGACATGTCGTTGTTTTTAAGCCTGTTAATTATAATTTCGCTTTTAACTCCGAGCACCGAATCAATAGGCCCTGTCATTCCGATATCGGTAATATACCCTGTTCCGTTTTTTAAAACCTGCTCATCGGCTGTCTGAACATGGGTATGAGTTCCGAAAACCGCAGAAACACGGCCGTCAAGATAAAGCCCCAAAGCGCGTTTCTCGCTTGTAGCCTCGGCATGAAAATCGACGATGATTATTTTAGCACCGTCCTTATCAGCCCTCTCAATAAGATCATCCGCGGCTTCAAAAGGGTTTGACGCACCCAGCTTTTCAAGATATATTATCCCGCTCAGATTAATAACCGCCGCAGTCGTAAAGCCTAAATCAATAAAGCAATAGCCTTTTCCGCACTCCGCCTCGGGTAAATTTTGCGGCCGCAGCACAAAATCATTCTCATCAAGGTAATTAAAAACCTGCTTTCTTCTAAGCGAATGATTGCCGCCGGTAATCACATCCGCGCCGCAGGAGAAAAGATATTCAGCACTTTCGGGCAAAATTCCGTTGCCATCGGCTGAATTTTCGCCGTTAATAATCACCATATCTATTTTTTTATCTTTTTTTAAATTCGGAAGTATTCGCCTTACCGTTTCACATCCGGCAGGTCCGCATACATCTCCGATTGCAAGTACTCTCATTTGTTTCACCGTATTATTATAAAAGCGTATATGTAATTATTATACCATAAAATAAAAATATTTCAACGAAAACCGTTGACAAAAAAATTGAAATAGGTTATAATCTTAA
>JAEDNG010000131.1 GCA_016302625.1 Clostridiaceae bacterium | reverse complement strand
CACCGCAGAACAGCAAATCACAAAATATGCTTTTCTCACCGTTTTTAGGTTTCGGTGCTCTGCGCTTTGTTTTGGATATGAGAGTTTGCACCTTTTCAAAATCGTTCCGTGCAATAATCGGTTCGTGCACATCCTTAAATATTGCCCAGTTCTCAGGTGCGTTGGGAAACCGCGTCTTATTCTTAAAAGACTTGGAACAGGTTTTGAAATTGATAACATCACCGCAGTATTCCTGCTGAGACGGAATCTTTTGTATCTTAATACCTTTCTTATTTACGACGAGGTTTACTGCGGTGGAAACGATTTTTTCCTTACTCATACCGTACCCGAAAAGAAGCGTATGGAACAGTTTAACAAATTGCTTTGGCAGGAATTTATTACCGGAGAGCCTGAATACGAAAAGGAATATTTCCCCGACAAATATATTGTGACGGGGCACACGCCCACAGGCTTTATAGACAAGGCTTATAAAGGCAGAGTTTACAGAAAAAACAATCATATTGCGATAGACTGCGGAGCGGTATTCGGCAACTCGCTCGGCTGTATTTGTCTTGATACTTTGGAAGAATTTTATACCGAATAGTCTTATGTACCAAAATCGGTATACGCTAAGGTCTTGAAAAATTTTGTGCTATACTGTTCTATAAAACTACGGAGGCAGTAAAATGAATAAAGGAAAAAACGAATTTGAAATCACCCTTACAAGCAAGCTTTACAAAATAGTCGGAATGACGAAAAAATCCGATTCATTCAAGGATTTTAATGTTGGCGATATTGTATATATCAAATGCAAATTATTAGAGTCCGACAAAGTTATTTCCGAGAATCTCTCCTGCGTAAATCTTTCGAAAAACAATAAGGAAATACCGCTTGACTTTAAGCAAACACAAGACTTTTTCTGCTGTTTCTCGGTCGAGTACTGTATAAAATAAACGGAGCGGAGAATTAAAATGGATAAAGTAATTTTTAATCTGTCAGCCAAAATCACGGTTATGCTTTTAGGCGCTCCGGGGATCGGCAAAACGGCGGCGGTTACAGAGTTTGCCGACAGTATCGGCGCGGATTTGATTGATATTCGCCTGTCCGCCGAGACTCCGAGCAGCTTTGAGGGAAAGGACTACATTTCACCAAAGACGGGAAATCTTAAAAAAGCAAGGTCGTGGTGGCTACAGCGCATAGACCGAAACAAAGAAAACGATATACCTACCGTGCTTTTTTTCGACGAGTACACTAACGCGCCCGACGCGCTCCAGCAGCTTGCATATTCACCGTTTAACGAGAGAAAGCTGCACGGCGAAAGCTTTGATTATTGTTTAAAAAACGGGAAATCAGGTTTATATGTATTCGGTGCGGGCAACCGCCCCGAGGACGAAACGGGCGCGCGGGAAATGATATATGCCTCTAAAACCCGCGTTTTTACCGTGGATTTTGAGGCTTCATCTAAGGACTGGCTTTTGTGGGCGGAGAAAAACGGCATAAACCAGAAAATCAGAGCCTTTATTTACGCAAATCCCGACGCGCTGATTGAAAAGCCGTCAACAGGAACCGCCTGCCCGCGCGAATGGGCAAACTGCTCCTATGCACTTGATTCGGGACTGAATTACCGCGAGGCGGCGCACGGCACGGTGCGAGGAGCAAATGAAGCAAAGTTCTGTGCGTTTTATAAGGACAGCACCCTTTGTCCGACGGTTGAGGAAATAGTAAGCGGACGAGCCAAAAAGCCCTCCGCCGTTCATCTGGCGGCGTTTGCGCCTGTTTTAGCATTAAGTCTGAAGGAAGACCCCGAAGTTACGCGGCATTTCCCGATTGTATACCGTTGGATTGCAGAGCAAAGCCCCGAGTGTGAGATTATGTTTGCAAAATATGCGGTGGAAGAACTTAAAGATGCGTTGATTTCAGATATTGATTGCATGGCGGTTCTCGCTTCTGCCGCCGAAAAAGTAGGTCGGAGTGTAAAATGAATTTTAATACGCTTATTTGGAAAGAGCCATGGCTTGCGCCGATTGCCTTAAATATAACGGCGGTTATAAAAACCAATGAAATAGATACCGCAGGTATCACTCCGAACGGAAAAACACTTTATTACAATCCCGATTTTTGGAAGAAGTTAAAAATCGAAGAACGCCTTGCTGTGCAGCTTCACGAGCTGCTGCATATTGTAAATCTCCATGCTAAACGGCGGGACGGGCGTGATTTTGCAAAATGGAATACCGCCTGCGATATGTCAATAAATTATCAGATAAAAAAAGCGGGTTATCAGCTCCCTTCGGGTGCGCTCCCTGGAGAGGACGAATCGGCAGAACGGATTTACGATATGTTAAATACAGCTAAATTCTCCACATCAGGTAAAGGAGTATTTTCGGGGAACGGTCAGCCGGTTTCAGGTGCGAACATATTAGCGGACGATTTGTTAAAGCGAAACTCCGACGGAAGCGAAAGCTTCAGCGAGGAAACCGCCGAGGCATCCGAAAGCGCGGGAAAGCTGGCGGGACGGGGCTCCACTCCGCTTTCAAAGCTTTACCGACCGATAGCCTCCAAGGCGGACTGGCGAACGGTCCTGCAGGGCTTTGTAAAAAGCATTTCGGGCGACGAGGTTGACTACCTTTCCTACGAATTTGACGAATACGGAATTTGCGAGGATATTTTGTCCTGCAAGCCGAAATCAAAGCTGTGCGTGCTTACAGACGAAAGCGGAAGTATAGAAGACGGCTTATACCGTCAGTTTTTGGGCGAGCTTAATAAAATGTCGCGATTTGCCGAGGTGTTCGTTTCGGGCTTTACGGACGGTACTAAGCTTGACGCCGTTCCCTTAAAAGACTACCGCCGCACTATGACCGGCGGCACGGATTTGCTCCCAGCCTACCGTGAGGCGTGTGAAAAGGATTTCGACGGAATTATAGTTTTGACCGACGGATACCTTGAATTTCCCGACTCCGAGCCTAAGCCCACGGTTTGGGCAATGCCCGAGAGCAGGAACAGAAAATATGAGGTGATAGTGTGAAGAATCACACTATCCGCAATATAGGGACGGCGTTCCGCTCGCCTTTTATGAAATAAAAGGCAACCGCGTAACATGCCGGTATAATCTCCGTCTGCCGCTAATCGGAGATTTCATAACCTATTTAGGCTGATACCATAGCGGCAGAATGGAGATTATTTATGAAAAAGTTAGGCAGCGTAGAATCAATCGAGGATTTTATTTTAGCAATAGCGGGCGGTGCAGATGTCAACGGCACCTGGAAAGGCGGTCCGCTTATTGAGCATTATTTCACCGAGGCAATGCGGCATATAGTAATCTATCCCGACAGTCATCCAAAGGCTAAGCCTGATATTAATATGCAAAAGCTTAAGGCTATTATCATGGCGGGAGCCGATGTCGCGCCGCTTTTCAGCTCTGAATACGAATACTATGAATACGGTAATCTTGTGCGGCTTATAACGCGGCGGCTCGAATTGCTTAAAATTGTTTTAAGCAGTAAAAAGGCTCAAGGCATAGTATCATCCGATTCCGATTATATGAATGACCTTAAAGCGCTTGATAAGCTGACGCAGTGGTTTCACGAAATGTTTTTAACCCTTTCTGTGCCAGACAAAAAAGAAAATGGGAGTACTTGATATGCTTTGTGAAAAAATCAGAAATACTATTAAAATCGCCGAAGTCTGCCTGTCGGACAGCAGAGCTTTTAGCCCCGGTATGACATTTGACGGCGTTACAGTCGCCGAAACAGGCTGTATCGCAGACAAAAGCATTTTGAACAGGCGTATCCGCTGTCACGGTACAGCCGACGGAGAGGAGCTTCTCGTAAGCTCTGATGA